>CAKPER010000020.1 GCA_934149245.1 uncultured Bacilli bacterium
CTTCCTCAGTCACATTGGAAAAATCAAAATTATATGGATTTTTCTTTTTCAATTTTTCTGAATCACTTTTTAAAGGTGATTTATTTTGTATAGCTACAGTTTGAAATAGTTCCTTAGCAAATGTATTCTTATATTTATATACATCTGCTTCTTCATCAATAAAAAGTAGACCCGAAAATAATAATTCTTCAGTTAGCATCTTTTTTTTCTTTTCATCAATCCACCATTTAACTGGAGTAACATTTATCCAAACTACATCTCCTTCGTTACAAAGTTCTCCACTAGATAATTTTGTGGTATGTCCCCTCCAAGGACTAGCAATCATTCTCACATATCTCTCTTCATTATATATGTATTCATCAAGAATTTCTTGCTCAAATATTTCTTCACCATCTACAAATCTTATTGGATACACTGTAAAAGTATTATTTGTTTTAAAAATTTCATTTCTTCGAAAAGCTCCCTCTAGAGTAATCTGCATAAATGAATCTACAGCTTGCTGAGGATAGTATCCATACTCTACTTCAAGTACACCATCACTTGCGCGATTGCTTACTAAACCATCATCAAGTGATGAATATTTAATTACAGGTCGAACAGAACACTCACGACTATTTGGAACAACATCATCTTGTCTATCAGGAGATATAGTAGTCACCCGATCACAACATGAAAAAGATTTTGCCCAATAACAGCCTAAACCTTTGTCTATGTAATTCTTATAAGCACCTAAAAGAACTGCAAAATCTGTTACTGGTGCTTCTCTGCCTCTTTTTCTTAATATTTCTAATTTGTCATCACCATAACAATCAGCAAGTGTTAAGAACGTAAAATCATCCATTTTTCTTTCCCCCTAAACGTGTTAATTACTATAACATTTTATTCAACAATAATCAATGTTTTACGTGATAATGTTAAATAAACCTTAACTAGTTTCCTTTCCTTATATAAGAATAAATTAAAAATATCTTTTATTGAAAAATTTATTACACAAAAAAAGCCAACACATATTAGATTGACTTATTCAATTTTTCTTATCAAAATTTGGAATACATCAACTATTTGACAAAGAGCCATTTATCTACCAAAATTTAGAATGTAAATATCAAATATTTAACAAAAAAAACTAAATTTTTATATTTTTCAATTAAAACAACCAAATTTAAATATTTTAGTTTTTCTTTATTCTTCTCCTTGTTTTTTCTTGGGATGATTTCTTATTTTCTTCTTTTCTACAAATTGTTATAAAATTCCTCTCAAGTTCTGTCCAACTTTCAAATATATTTCTCATTTCTACACCAACTTGCTTCATAAAACTTCTTACTAATTCAAAATGTTCAGCATCAACAAAACATAATTCAGCTGCTGTTGCAAATTTTTGTGATAAATCCATTTTTAAATATTTATCTGAATAATTATGATTAATTACATCTTCAACACTTATTACCTGTTGACTTATAAAAGGTATAAAATCTCTTGCTAGCTCATATCCTATTAATTCTCTTATCATATCTGGTAACCTTTCTGGTTGCTTAGTTTTGTAAAGTAATTCAGATACCTTTTTCCAACGAGTTAGATAACCACTTAGAACATCGCATCCAATATATCTTTTATACACCATATAAGCATACACATAAGGATGAATTACCATATAAGAATATTTTTTATCTCCAGATTCTTTTTGGTCTAAATTCTGAATTTGTTCTACGGATTTCTCTGGATGATAAGCTTTTATTTTCTTTGGTTTTTGAGCTTTTTCAAATCTTCTCCCATAATTTATCCACATAAACTCAAAAATAGCCGTTTGTTCTGTACACACTTGTTTCACAAAATCTCTTACTACTTCAAAGTGTGTATCATCAACAGAAGATAATTCAGCCGCTGTAGCAAATTTTTGAGATAAACTCATTTCTAAATCTTCACTTGAATAATTATTATTAATTACATCTTCAACACTTATTGTTTGTTGGTTTACAAAAGCTATAAAATCTCTTGCCAAATCATCTTCTAATAATCCATTTAACATCTCTGGTAATATTTTTCGTTGTTTATTTTTATAAAGTAAGTTAGATATAGAGCCCCACCAATTCCTATAACTAACTAATATGGAAATATCATAACCAATAGACTTTTTATATGCTATATAAGCATACACATAAGGATGAGTTGCAGCTTCACGAATTTTTCTCTTTTGAGTTTTTATTTTATAATTCTGAATTTGTTCTATTGATTCTTCCTTATAATAAGCTTTTACTTCATTTGGTTTTAGAGTTTTTTCAAATCTTCTCCCATAATTTGTCCACATATATTCAAATGCAACTCTTGGTTCTATTCCTATTCTCCTCATAAAATCTCTTACTACTTCAAAATGTGCCTCATCTGCAGAAGATAATTCAGCTGCTGTTGCAAATTTTTGTGATAAATTCATTTTTAAATCTTTAGTTGAATAATTATAATTAATTACATCTTCAACACTTATTACTTTTTGATTTACAAAATCTGCAAAGTCTCTCGCCAAATCATCATCTTTTATGTATTTACTTATCATTTCTGGTAATAACTTTTTATATTTATTCATATAAAGTAATTCAGATACCTCTTTCCAATAATATAAATGTTGAATATCAGAATTAATATACCTTCTATATGTTACATAAGCATATACATAAGGATGATTTGCATAACAACGAACGCCTGCAGCTCTTGCCCCTCTTTCTCGTAAACTTTGCACTTCTAATTCATTTCTTGAATGTTCCATACAAGGTACTATTTCCCTTGAAAAAAATCTATCCATAAATTCTTTTATACTACTCTTATCAAAATCAACTTCACATCTATACCCTTGAAATTCTACTCCAGAAAAAATTACTTTCTTAGAAAGTGCTACATCTGCTATTTCATCTACAAACCAAACTATTGGTTCAACACGAAGCCAATATACACCTCCTGTATGAACCTTTCTACCATCAGACAAAAACTGTCCAACATATTTTAAATCAGCAACAAAGCGAATATATTTACTTCCATTATATTCATATTCAGTATGAACACTACCTTTACCTGTTGTATATTTTTTATCTGTAGGCTTTAAATTTCCATAATTATATAAATCCTCTAATTTAAGAGAATAATATTCGTCAACAACTGTTTGTGGATATTCTCCATATTCAATTTCCTTTATTCCATCAAAATCTCTTATCCTTTCGTTTAAAGAAACTGATTTGATTGAAGAATAAGGTAGTGCTGGCCGAGCTCCAACCCAAGTAGCATCAACATCTGCCATACCACATTGCCCACTAGGACAAATGACGTATGCCTTTTCTCCCCCTTTTCTCCCTCGGTTAACTTCTTGTGTCCACCAATAACCAGTTCCAGCCCTTGAATCACCTAAATCTTTTTTTCCTTCTGATCTAGCACCTAATAAAATTGAAAAATCCGTTACAGCAGCCCGTTCAGTATTTCCAACCTTAAAAATATCTAGTGGGCTAACACCTGGTAATACGTTTCCACGCGATAAAATTGTAAAATCACTCATATTATTCCTCCTCAACGTGCTGACTACTATAACATTTTATTTAACATTAATCAATATTTTATATACTTAAACCATTAAAAATCAAATATTTATAACAACCTGTTTATATCAAATCAATAAAAAAATAAGGAACAAAACCAACTATCACTAGCTAGTCCTAATTCCTTATCTTTATATCAATACCTATACAAGTTCTAAAACAACAGTTAAAGCATTATCTCCACGTCTTTCAGACATCTTTATAATTCTAGTATAACCACCATTTCTATCTTTATAACGAGGTGCTAATTCATTAAATACTTTACTAACACAAGCCTTATCATTATGTAAGAATGCTAAAGCAAGTCTACGAGATACTAAAGTATTTTTCTTACCATAACTAATCATTTTATCAAAGCTTTTTCTTACTTCTTTAGCTCTAGTCTCAGTAGTAACAATGCTTTCATTTTCAATTAATTGCTTAGTTAAAGTTGCTAACATACTTCTTCTATGTTTGTTGTCTCTTCCTAATTTTCTATAAGCCATAATATCCTCCTAACTAATCTTCATCTCTAAATGTAAGTCCCATACTCTTTACCTTATCGATAACTTCTTTTAATGATTTCTTACCTAAATTACGAATCTTCATCATTTCATTCTCAGACTTATCAGTTAAATCTCTTAATGTCAAAATACCTGCTCTCTTCAAACAATTATATGCTCTAACACTTAAATCCAAGTCATCAATAGAAGTTTCTAATATCTTTTGATTTGGATCCTCAGTCTTAGAAGACATAAGACCAGTTTCATCAGCAATTTCATTTAAATCAGTTAAAATTGTAAAATGTTCTATTAAAATTCTACTTGCAAGTGCTACTGATTCCTCTGGAGTAATAGAGCCATTTGTCCATACTTCTAAGATTAATTTATCATAATTACTATCCTGTCCTACACGAGCAGTTTCTACTTCATAATTAATTCTCTCAATTGGAGAATACAAGCTATCTATAAATATAGTATTCTGTTTAACTTCATCACCATATAATACTTTATTTTCTTCTGCTCTAGCATATCCACGACCATTTGAAATAGTCATTTCCATATTTATACTTCCACCTTCAGCTAAAGTACAAATTAATTGTTCTGGATTTAAGATTTCTATATCAGCATCTGTTTCAATATCATCTGCTAAAACTTCTCCAGGACCTTCTCTATGAATTCTAAGTATTGCACTATAATCATCAGAATGATTTTTTATTACAACACTCTTCAAGTTTAAAACAATAGCTGTAACATCTTCAATAACTCCATCAATTTTTTGAAATTCATGTGCTACTCCATCAATTTTAACACTACAAATAGCATCTCCAGGTAATGAAGATAGCATAGTTCTTCTAAGAGCATTACCTAAAGTAGTACCAAAACCTCTTTCTAATGGTTCTATTTCAAATTTACCATAACTATTATTTTCAATGTACTCTTTTACTTTATATTCAGGTTTTTCAAATTTTAACATTAACAACACTCCCTTTCCTTAAATTTACTGTCATTATCCACGACGTTTTTTAGGTGGACGACATCCATTATGTGGGATTGGTGTATTATCACTTATACTAGTTATTTCTAATCCTACTGCTTGTAATCCTTTTATAGCAGCTTCACGACCAGCACCTAATCCTTTTACTATAACTGATACTTTCTTCATTCCCATCTCAATAGCTTTCTTAGCAGCTATCTCAGCACTCTTACTAGCAGCATATGCTGTTGATTTTTTACTTCCCTTTATACCTTGTGTACCACTTGATGCCCAACATAAAGTATTACCTTCTACATCAGTAATATTTACAACAGTATTATTGAAAGTAGATGTAATATGAGCAACACCGTTAAGTACATTCTTCTTTACTTTACGTTTTCTTGCATTATACTTTTTTGCCATACAAGTTAACCTCCTCAATTACTTATTATTTCTTTTTATTAGCAACTATTTGTCTCTTTCCGCCTCTAGCAGTAATAGCATTTCTATTAGTTCTTTGTCCTCTTACAGGAAGACGTTTAATATGTCTTTTACCTCTATAACAACCAATTTCTTTTAACATTTTAATACTGATTGCTACTTCTCTTCTTAAATCTCCTTCAACTGTATGATTATCTAGTTCTTTTCTGATTCTAGCTAATTCATCCTCAGTCAAATCCTTAGTCTTCTTCTCCATATCTACTGAAGCGTTAGCAAGAATAGTTTCAGCTAATTTTCTTCCAACACCATAAATATGAGTTAAAGATATTTTAATCTTCTTATTATCAGGTACATCAACACCTTTAATACGTGCCATAATTATTCCTCCTATTATTTTCCTTGTTTTTGTTTATGTTTTGGATTTTCACAAATCACCATAACTTTACCTTTTCTTTTTATAACTTTACATTTATCACAAATAGGTTTAACTGACGCTCTTACTTTCATAATTTTTCCTCCTATTTCTCATTATAAACTATACGCCCATGTGTTAAGTCATAAGGTGACAATTCTATAACAACTGTATCACCTGGTAAAATACGTATATTATTTACACGCATTTTACCAGAAACATGGGCTTCTACTAAATGTCCTCCGTCAAGTTCGACTTTGAACTTACCACCAGGAATTATATCAATAACTTTTCCCTTGGTTTTAATAACATCATTATTACTCAAAATAATCATCTCCTGTTATTTATTTAATCACCTATATTTCAGATCACATTTCCTTATCATATAAGTAAACTTAATTTAATATATCTTTTATTTCATTAAAGATATCATCTGCTGAATTATCAGCATCTACATTTATTGTTTTCAAAATACCTAAATTATTATAATAATCTATTAATGGTTTCGTTTCTCTAACATAAGTATCAAATCTATTTAGAAAAGTTTCTTTATTATCATCACTTCTTACTCTTAGAGTATGTCCACATCTATCACAAATACCATCTATCTTAGGTTTAAGTTCTAACACACTATTATTATAAGAAGCCCCACATGAAGAACAAGTCAAACGACTTAATGTTCTAGATAAAGCCAACTCTTCATCAATACTCATATATATAACTACACCAACATCTTTATTTAATTCTTTAAGTAAATCATTATATATTTTAGCTTGTGATACATTTCTAGGATATCCATCTAAAATATAACCATTATTACAATCAACCTTACTAAGTCTCTCTCTTAATAGACCAACAATAATATCATCATCTATCAAAGAGCCCTTATCCATCTCATCTTTTATTTTTATTCCTAACTGACTACCAGAACCTATTTCATCACGAAGTAAATCTCCAGTTGAAATATGAGGAATATTATATTCTGCACTAACTAACTTTGATTGAGTTCCTTTTCCAGCAGCAGGAGGAGCTATAAATATAATATTTTTCATTATCTTGCTCTCTTCCTTCTTCCATAACTTCTATTAATTAAACTACTCTCTAGTTGTCTTGTAGTCTCCAAAGCAACACCAACTATAATTAAGATACTAGTACCACCAATACTTACACTAGTAGGCAACTTAGTAGACATAAAACTAGATACTACAATAGGAAGTCCTGCTATTATAGAAATAAATAAAGCTCCTATCAAAGTAATTCTACCCAATACTGTTTTAATATAACTAATAGTCTCCTTACCAGGTCTAACCCCTGGAATATATCCACCTTGTCTAGATAAATTCTTAGAAAGTTCCTCAGGATTTACCTGAATAAATGTATATAAGAAACTAAAAGCAAATATTAATACTATATAAACTATAAATCCAACAGGAGTAGTATAATTTACATATTTATTAACAAATGTTACAAATCCATTACTACTTTTCATAAGACCTGCTATAAAAGTAGGAACAGTAAATATAACAGATGCAAATATTACTGGCATAACATTAGCAGAATTTAATTTAAATGGAATATAATTTTGTTTAGCTCCATATGAAGAAGTTGTTTGATTAGAATATTGAATAGGAATACGTCTTTCT
Organism: uncultured Bacilli bacterium; assembly: GCA_934149245.1. Classification (GTDB taxonomy): domain Bacteria; phylum Bacillota_I; class Bacilli_A; order RF39; family UBA660; genus RUG11198. Next base: position 7,527 of record CAKPER010000020.1, read on the forward strand.
GATTCTTGAACAAAGACAACTGCAACTATTATCAATATATATACTAGTATAAATACTAAGTATTCTATTATTCCTAAGAATAATGATGAATTATCCAAAACAAGTGTTTTAAATGTTTCAACAAAAGATCCTGGAATTGTTGCAAGTATACCAGCCATAATTATCAACGAAGCACCATTTCCTATACCTTTTTGAGTAATTCTATCTCCAAGCCATAATAGGAATGCTGTACCTGCTGTCAAGATAACTGTTATTTTCAAATAATCAAGTGCTGTAGCATTCTGTACTAAAGCAAAAGACATTCCAAATCCCTCTATAAAAGCTATTCCAATACCCATAAATCTATTAATTTGATTAATTTTCTGTCTTCCTTGAGCTCCACTTTCCTTAAGTTCTGTAAAATAAGGAAGTATATCCATTTGCAATAAACTTGTAATAATTGTTGCCGAAATATATGGCATTACACCTAATGCAAAGATAGAAAATCTTCTAATAGATCCTCCAGTAATTGCATTAGCCAAATCACCAAAATCAACATTCTTTAGACTAGTTACTCCAGGAACTGGAATACTAGTTCCTACAATAAATATTAATAAACATAATAATGTAAAAACAATTCTATTTCTAATATCTTTATTCTTTTTGTTAAATACTAACTTAAGGTTGCTAAACATACTAGATCACCTCAGTTTTTCCACCAATGTTTTCTATCTTTGCTTTTGCACTAGTAGAAAATTTATGAGCTTTAACAGTAAGCTTTTTAGTTAATTCACCATTTCCTAAAATTTTAATACCATCTAACTCTTTCTTTACTAGTCCAACTTCTATTAATACCTCAGGTGTAACAACAGTACCTTCATCGAAACGATTTAAGTCGCTAACATTAACACAAGCATAAACTTTTTTAAACATAGCATTACTAAATCCTCTCTTACCTAATCTTCTAAATAATGGTAATTGTCCACCTTCAAATCCTGGTCTTACACCGCCACCAGATCTAGCGTTTTGTCCTTTTTCTCCACGTCCAGCAGTCTTAGAATATTTTCCACCACGACCTACTCTTTTTTTACTCTTAGTAGAACCATATGCTGGTTTTAATTCATGTAACTTCATTATCCTCTAATCTCCTCTATGCTCTTACCTCTCAAAGCAGCAACATGTGCAGCACTCTTTTGAGACTCTAATGCTTTTAAAGTAGCTCTTGCTGTATTAATCTTAGTGCTTGATCCAAGACTTTTTGAAAGGACATCTTTAACACCTGCTAATTCCAATACATCTCTAACAGGTCCACCAGCTTTAACTCCTGTACCTTCAGTAGCTGGTTTTAATAATACTTTAACAGCTCCAACTTTAGAAACAATTTCATGAGAAATAGTACGATTATCAACTAAATCTACATTAATTAAATTCTTAGAAGCTGCTCCAGTAGCTTTTTTAACAGCATCTGGCATTTCATTGGCTTTACCAGTTCCAATACCAACTTTTCCCTTTCTATTACCTACAACAACAGTAGCTAAGAAACGGAAGTTACGACCACCCTTAACAACCTTAGTAACACGTTTAATATCGATTACTTTTTCTTCTAAATCAGACTTTGGTCTAGAATAATTGTTACGGCGAGGACGTCTATTATTACTCTTATGTGTTTTATCTTTTACAGTTGTATTCTTAACTTTTTCTTCGTTCATAGTTATCCTCCTTACTAGAATTCTAAGCCGTTTTCACGTGCAGCTTCAGCCAAAGCTTTAACACGACCATGATATAAGTATCCACCTCTATCAAAAACAACTTTCTCAATCTTTGCTTTTTTAGCTCTCTTAGCAATTTCAGCTCCTATCAATTTTGCTGCCTCAACATTACCACCATTTACGATTTTTAAATCTTTCTCTAAGGTAGAAGCACTAACTAAAGTAACACCTTTAGTATCATCAATAATTTGAGCTGTGATATTAGCATTTGACCTAAAAACATTTAATCTAGGTCTCTCTTCTGTACCATGAACAGATTCTCTAATTCTTTTATGACGTTCTAAACGCATATCATTTCTTGATTCTTTCTTTATCATACGCTATTCTCACCTTCCTTTATTTAGATGCTTTCTTTCCTTCTTTAAGACGAATAAATTCACCTTTATATCTAATACCTTTACCCTTATAAGGTTCTGGTTTTCTAAAATCTCTAATTTCGGCTGCAAATTGACCAAGTGCACATTTATCTATTCCAGATAATTCAATTTCAGTATTACTAATAGCTTTAACTCCAATTCCCTCAGGAATTTCAATTTCATCTAAATGTGATTTACCATCTTGTATTGTTAAAGTATTTCCTTTAACAGTAAAACGATAACCTACACCAATGATTTCTAATCCCTTAGTATATCCAACAGTAACACCATCTAACATATTTTTAATTAAAGCATTAACTGTTCCGTGCATCTTATCAGTTTGTTTAAGATTATTTAATTTATTAACAGTTATTTTTCCATCATTTATTGAAACTTCAATTGAAGAATCAATATTCATACTAAGTTCTCCCTTAGGACCTTTAACTGTTATCTTTTGTTCTTTAATTTCAACATTAACACCTTCAGGTATTGTCAATATTCTCTTACCAATACGACTCATTATTTTCCTCCTTATTACCAGATATACGCTATTACTTCGCCACCAACATTATTCTTACGAGCTAACTTATCAGTCATAACTCCTTTTGATGTTGAAATAATTGCAATTCCTAAACCATTTAAAACATAAGGAATATCTTCTGCCTTAGCATAAACTCTAAGTCCAGGTTTAGAAATTCTTTTAAGTCCAGTAATAACTCTTTCTTTATTATTTGCATACTTCAAAGTTAATGTTAAAATATTTTGAACTTCATTTTTATTTACAGTATAATCAGTAATATAACCTTCATCTTTTAAGATCTTAGCAATAGTCTCTTTCATAATTGAAGATGGCATTGTTACAGTCTTAGCACGATTTTGGTTAGCATTACGAATACGTGTTAACATATCTGCGATTGGATCTGTCATTTAAATCCCTCCTTCTAATATTTTCTAGCTTACCAACTAGATTTTTTAACGCCTGGTATTTGACCTTTATAAGCTAATTCTCTAAAACAGATACGGCAAATTCCAAACTTTCTCATTACAGCATGTGGTCTTCCACAAATTTCGCAACGAGTATATTTTCTAACTTCATATTTAGGTTCTCTCTTTGCCTTTACTTTCATTGATTTTCTTGCCATTCTTTGTCCTCCTTATTTCCTAAAAGGAACTCCAAGTTCTTTTAACAAATCATAAGCTTCTTCGTTAGTACGAGCAGTAGTAACAATTACAATATCCATTCCTCTAACTTTAACTACTTCATCAAAATTAATTTCAGGGAAAATTAATTGTTCCTTAATACCAAGAGTATAATTTCCTCTACCATCAAAACTCTTAGAAGATACTCCTCTAAAATCTCTAACATTTGGTAGGGCAATAGATATTAACTTATCTAAGAATGTATACATTCTTTCTCCTCTTAAAGTAACCTTACAACCAATTTTATTTCCTTCTCTAACTTTAAATCCAGCTATAGATTTTTTTGCTTTTGTTGCAACAGGCTTAAGACCAGTGATCTTTTCCAAGTCAGATATTGCTGCATCTAACATCTTAGAGTTTTGAACAGCATCTCCAACACCCATATTAACAACAATTTTTTCTATTCTAGGAACCATCATAACACTACTGTAGTTATGTTTTTCTTTTAAACTTGGAACAACTTCAGTTTTATATTTTTCTTCTAGGCGGTTCATAAATAATCCACCCTCCTTCCAAATTAAATAGTATATCTAATTAATTATTTACTTTCTTCTTTTTTAGAATCAGCTTTTTTCTCACTCTTCTTAACTTTATCTACTGACTCTATAACTTTTACATTAGATCTGTGAATAGGAGCTTCTGTTTTAACAATTTCTCCCTCACCATTATTATACTTAGGTTTTATATGCTTTGTAACGATATTAACACCATCAACAATAACTTTATCTCCAACAACTTTTAAAACATTACCTTCGCTACCTTTATTAGCTCCAGCAATAACTCTAACTTTATCTCCAGTTTTTAACTTCATCAATTATTTCCTCCTTTTTATCTCAGGACTATAACACATCTTTAGCTAAACTAACGATCTTCATGAAACCTTTATCTCTAAGTTCACGTGCAACAGGTCCTAAAACACGAGTTCCGACTGGACTCTTATCATCTTTAATAAGTACGCAAGCATTATCATCAAACTTTATGTAACTTCCATCTTCACGTCTTACACCAAACTTACTTCTAACAATAACAGCCTTTACTACTTTACCTTTCCCAACGTTTCCATTAGGAGTAGCTTTTTTTATTGTACCAACAACAATATCTCCAATATTTCCAGTTTTTACTTTACTTCCACCAAGAACTCTAATTACTAATAGTTCACGTGCTCCACTGTTATCAGCAACTTTTAAACGACTTTCTTGTTGTAACATTTAAATTCCTCCTCCCAACTAGAAAGATTATAAAACAACAGCTTTTTCAATAATCTCAGCAAGTTCATATCTCTTTGTTTTTGATAAAGGTCTAGTCATAACTAATCTAACCTTATCTCCAACGTGAGCAGTATTCTTCTCATCATGTGCTGCATATTTCTTAGAATATTTAACCCTCTTTTTATAAATAGGATTCATTCTATAAGTTTCAACCTTAACTGTAATTGTCTTATCTGCTTTATCGCTTACGACAACACCAATTAATTCACGTCTCTTCTTTTCATTCATAAGGACAATCCTCCTTTTAACCTTCTATTTCACGTTCTCTAAGAACAGTCTTAAGTCTAGCAACAAACTTTCTTAACTCGTGAATACGAGCTGGATTTTCCAAAGTACCTGTTGCTTGTTTAAATCTTAACTTTAATAACTCTTCCTTTGATTCAACAATTTTCTTGTTTATTTCTTCAGTGGTTAGTTCTCTAATTTCTTTAGTCTTCATTCTTATCACCACTTTCTTTTGTTACAAATTTACATTTAATAGGCAACTTATGAGACGCAAGTCTTAAAGCTTCTCTAGCAGTAGCTTCATCTACACCATCAATTTCAAACATAATCTTACCTTTTTTAACAACAGCTGCCCATACCTCTGGTTCACCTTTACCTTTACCTTGACGAGTTTCCAAAGGTTTTTTAGTTAAAGATAAATTAGGGAAAATATTAACCCAAACTTTACCTCCACGTTTCATATATCTAGTCATAGCAACACGAGCTGCCTCGATTTGGTTAGCAGTTACCCAAGCACCAGTCTTAGCCATTAAACCATACTTACCAAAATGTAGCTCTGTGTTACCTCTAGCTTTTCCTTCATAAGGAAGACGGAAAGTCTTTCTATGTTTAGTTCTTTTTGGCATTAACATCAGAATTACCTCCCTTGTTTTTGCTTTCTAAAATTTCACCCTTATAAATCCATACTTTTACACCGATCTTACCATAAGTAGTATCAGCTTCACTTGTAGCATAATCAATGTTTGCTCTTAAAGTATGTAGTGGAATAGTACCCTCAGAGTATCCTTCACTTCTAGCAATATCTGCTCCACCTAAACGACCAGATACTAAAGTTTTAACTCCCTTAGCTCCAGCTTTCATAGTATTTCTAATAGCTCTCTTTTGAGCAATTCTAAAAGATACTCTATTCTCAATATTATGAGCAATATTATCAGCCACTAACTTAGCAACTAAATCAGGTGTCTTAACTTCAATTACAGATATTTGAATATCTTCATCTACTAATTTAGAAACACTCTTCTTAACTTCTTCAATTTCTGTTCCTTTTTGACCAATAACCAATCCTGGCTTAGAAACATACATAATTACTTCACATCTTTTTGGATTTCTTTCAATAACAATATGAGAAATACCAGCAAGCTTGAATCTTTTTTCTAAATAAGTACGAATCTTAACATCGTTATTTAAATACTTAGCAAAATCTTTTTTATTAGCATACCATTTAGCATCCCAATCTTTATTTATGCCAATTCTAAGCCCTATTGGACTAACCTTTTGTCCCATTAACTAATCCTCCTTTACTTTTTATCATTACTTACTATCACTGTAATGTGACTAGTCTTATGATCATTTCTTCCTACATGTCCACGTGAATCCATCTTAGCTCTTTTCAAAACTATACCTTCATCAACGTAACAAGTTTTTACATATAAATCTTCTTCATTCATCTCAAAATTGTTAACCGCATTTGCTACTGCAGAATTTAATACTTTTTCAATTACTCTTGCAGCTCTTTGAGGTTGATTAGCTAAAATTGCTCTAGCTTCATCAACATTCTTACCTCTAATTAAATCTATAATTAATCTAGTTTTACGAGGGGCTATTCTTACAGTCTTAGCAATTGCCTTTGCCTCTGTCTTTTGCATAATCACGCCTCCTTAAGTTTATTTCTTATTTTTATCTGAACCATGTCCGCCAAACTTACGAGTCATAGCAAACTCTCCTAATTTATGTCCTACCATATCATCAGTAATATATACAGGAATAAAATCTCTCCCATTATGTATCGCAAATGTATGTCCACTAAAGCTAGGAAAAATTGTTGAACGACGAGACCAAGTTTTAATAACTTCTTTTTTGCCAGATTCATCCATTTTTTCAACCTTTTTTAGTAAATATTCATCTGCAAAAGGTCCTTTTTTCAAACTTCTTGCCATATTAATTTATCCTTTCTCTTATTTTTTCTTACGACGACTTACAATATATTTATCAGAACTTTTCTTATTCTTTCTAGTTTTATATCCTAGTGCTGGTTTACCCCAAGGTGTCATAGGTCCACTTCTACCAATTGGAGCTCTTCCTTCACCACCACCATGAGGGTGATCATTTGGATTCATAACAGAACCACGAACTGTTGGTCTAATACCTAAATGTCTCTTACGTCCTGCTTTTCCTAATTTAACTAAAGAATAATCCTCGTTACCAACTGCACCAATAGTAGCACGACAAGTACCTAAGATATATCTTGTCTCACCACTTGCAAGTCTAACTAAAACATACTTATCTTCACGACCTAATATTTGAGCACTAGCTCCAGCACTCTTAGCGATTTGTCCACCTTTTCCTGGCTTAAGCTCGATATTATGGATAACAGTACCTACAGGAATATTTGCAAGTTCCATAGTATTACCAACTTTAACATCTACCTTACTACCAGACTCAACCTTATCACCTACTTTTAGTCCCTTAGGAGCAATAATATAAGATTTAACTCCATCTTTGTAACTAATCAAAGCAATATTTGCTGATCTATTTGGATCATATTCTATTGATTTAACAACTGCAACAATACCATCTTTCTTTCTCTTGAAATCAATTAAACGATATTTTCTCTTAACACCGCCACCACGTTGTCTAACAGTTATTTTTCCTTGATTATTACGACCAGTAGATTTTCTCTTTTTTCTTGTTAGACTTTTTTCAGGAGTAGTTTTAGTAATTTCCTCGCTATTCAAATAACTCATATGTCTTTGAGCATTTGTTTTAGGTCTTAAGTTTCTTATAGCCATTTCTCTCTCCTCCTTTTATTAGTCGAAACTAATAGTGTTTCCTTCTGCTAACTTAACAATAGCCTTTTTATATCTATTTGTTTTACCAGTATATTTTCCTACTCTCTTATCTTTAGGATGAGTATTCATAATATTAACTTTTTCTACTTTTACATTAAAAAACTTTTCAATAGCTTGTTTAACCTGTGTTTTATTAGCTCTAACATCAATTTTAAAAACATACTTACGTTCATTTTCTAAAGAAGCACTCTTCTCAGTAATAACAGGTCCTAAAATAATATCATAGTTAGTCACGAGTTAGCACCTCCTCTAATTTTTCTAAAGCACCAGCTGTAATCAATAAATTATCAGCACTTACTAAATCAAAAGCATTAACTTCTTCAAAAGTAATAAGCTTAACATTAGCTAAATTTCTAGAAGCTAAGCAAACATTTTCAGTAAGTTCACTAACAACAACTAATACTTTATTGTTTTCTATATCAAACTTAGTTAATAAATTAACCATCTCTTTAGTCTTACTAGTTGCAAAATTAATATCATCTACAACAATTAACTCTTTATCTAAAAGTTTATAAGCTAAAGCAGACTTAACAGCTAATCTTCTTTCTTTTTTATTCATCTTTTTAGTGTAATTTCTATTTGGATTAGGTCCAAACACAATTCCACCACCACGCCATTGAGTAGCTCTTATACTTCCTTGACGTGCATTACCAGTTCCTTTTTGTCTCCATGGCTTTCTTCCACCACCACTAACTTCTGATCTAGTCTTAGTAGAAGCAGATGCTTGACGTCTATTTGCCATATTAAGTACGATTGCATTATGTAAAACTGCATCATTAGGAACTATTCCCCAAATGTTATCATTTAATTTTATATCCTTAACCTTTTCACCATTACAGTTTAATATCTGAGTTTTAGACATTACTTTCTTCCTCCTTTATCATCACATTAAATTTAAATTGCATAAACATTTTCTAAAGTTATTGTTGTGATGTAGTGTCAGTAGTATTTTCTGCAATTTTCTCTTCTGACGCATTCTCTGTATCAGTAGTTGTATCATAACTAACAAGTTCCAAAACTGGATTTGTCTTGTCCATATTCTTAATAGCAGACTTAATAAATACTAATGATTTCTTTGGTCCAGGAACATTTCCTTTAATTAAGATAACATTGTTTTCAAGATCAACTTGAATAATTTCAAGATTTTGAACAGTTACTTGTTCGCTACCCATATGTCCAGGCATTTTCTTTCCTGGTAATACCCTTTTTGGTAACATTGTACCAAGAGATCCTACACCACGATGATATTGACTACCATGACCCATTGGTCCACGTGATTGATTATGGCGTTTAATAACACCTTGTGTTCCTTTTCCTTTAGAAGTGCCAGTTACATCAACTATTTCTCCTGCAGAAAATAAATCAGCTTTAAGAACTTGTCCTAAGCTATAATCACTAACATTAACACCTCTAAGTTCTCTTAAGAAGCGCTTAGGTGTTGTATTAGCTTTCTTTAAGTGTCCGACTTCAGGTTTATTGCTTCTATGTTCCTTTTTATCTACTGTAGCTATTTGAATAGCATCATAACCATCATTCTCTACAGTTTTAATTTGACTAATTACGTTGTCATCTACCTGAACAACAGTTACAGGAACTAACTTTCCATTAGCAGCAAAAACTTGAGTCATCCCAATCTTACGACCTAAGATTCCTTTCATTTTCTAATTCCTCCTAATATTTTATTTGTATATCAACACCACTAGGTAAATCTAGATGTTTTAAAGCATCAATTGTCTCTTTACTAGGGTTATTAATATCGATAAGTCTTTTGTGAGTACGCATCTCGAATTGTTCTCTAGAATCTTTATACTTGTGAACAGCTCTAAGAATAGTAAACTTCTCAACCTTAGTTGGTAATGGAACAGGTCCACTTACCTCTCCACCAGTTCTCTTAACAGTAGCCACTATCTTACTAGCAGCATTATCAATTATTTGGTGTTCATATGCCTTAAGTTTTATTCTGATTTTTTCATTTGACATATTTACTCCTCCTTTCGCCTATATCTAGTATAGACTAGCTCCGAACAAATTACCTGAAAACCCTCAATTATTATTTAACAACTTAACCGGGTGTATCAGCAACTTTGCACATCCTCGCCACCTACACGTTTGTTATTGTACTATATATTTTAAGGTTTGACAAGCTTTTTTTAGCTTTTTCCAAGTTTTTTTGCACATAGATGCACTGCAAAAGTAAATTTCACTCTTCAAGTTCAAAAATCCAAAAGAAAAATAACCCCCACTTAAACCATTACTTACATTTCTTATCACATTTTATACTAATTTTCTAGTTTCTATTTCTTTTTAATTCTACAACAGATATAATTCAAATACAATCAATTCTTTTTATAATCAAACACTCTTAAATATCTATATATATACCTCTACTACAATTATTTTTATTTTTAATATCATAAAAATTTTTAACCAAAAAAGGCTCTTACTTTCTATCTATATAATATAGAAAGCAAAACCTTTTTATATAATTAATTATTTTTTCGTTATTCTTATTTTTACCTTTGTAATTTTCGCAGCATAAGTTGCTTTATTATCATCACCACTAGCCTTTACAGCTACTTCATAATCTCCCTCGCTATAGCCACTCAAATCAACAGAAGCAGTAACCATAGAAGCATCAATCGCATCAACTACCTCTTTAGTTCCTTTTACAATAACTGAAGTCTTACTTGAATTTTCTCCAATGGCAACAGCTTTACAGTTCGGATCCAAATTAGTTGTTTCAATATAGACATCATTTATTTCTTTACTAATTTCTGCCCCAATTGTAACAGTTGCCTTTAAATTAGTATCAGATATTTCTTTAACTCCCGATGGTTTTGATATAATAACATCATAGGTTTTATTCTCATTAAGTCCAGATACATCTATTTCTACTGGTAAATAATCCATATCATCTAAAACATTCTGATCTCCATACACTACAACCTTACTAATATCAGTCTTTATATTATCTATAGCTTTTCCAAATTCTACTTCTCCAGTAGGTACAACCTTAATAGGAACTTCTTTTTTAGGAGATTCAATAGTCACCTTAGCAGATAATTTTCTAGGTTCCATCTCAATTCCTTTAACAACACGACCCTCACTATCATAAGCCACTAATTTTATATCATCTAAATCACTTACACCAATTTTTGGATCAACAATCTTACTAACATCAACCAAAGCTTTTACAATAGCAACTTTCTTTAAAGTATGTTCAGCTCCCTTTATAACAACTTCTTTTTCACTTAAACTAACATCACCTATAGACAACTTTTTATCCAACATATTTTTATTTATAATATCAACAGAAGCTGTCCTAGTCTCACTAACTTTAGGATATATTGTAACATTAACAACCGATGGATCCAACTTATAATTTACAGAAGTAATAGAACAATCATAGTCCAACTTTATAGTATGAACCCCTTCTTTTAAATTAGATAAATCAGCTGTAACTGTTCCTTTAGATAATTGTTTTGCCAAATATAAATCTACTTTTCTACCAATCAAAGTTACATCAACACTATCAGGAAGTCCTTCTACAACATAAGAATTACTATTATAAGTAGCCTTAACTTTCTGATCATATAAAACCTCAGCCGAATCATTTACTATTATAGTTGATTCACTATCAACATATAAAAACAAACATATAGCCAATATAAGTGAAATAAATACCAGCGTATTCTTTTTAGTTAGCATTTTTTCAAATCTATCAGTCTTATTACCAAACTTATCCCCTATCATGACCATAACTTTAGTAATAGGTAAAATTATTACTCTATCTATAACTTTATATATTGCTCTAAATATAGCAGTAATAGTCATAAATATACTATTTATTATCTTCATGGCTATCACCTACCTTATCTTCTTTCTCTTTAACACTCTCCTCTTCAAAATCATCATCAAGTAAGAAATCTTTACGAGGTCTTAGTTCCTCTACTAACATCATTCTTGCATCATCTATTGAAAGTCCGTAATTCAATACCCCACCAATAGCAATAGAAATTTTACCTGTCTCTTCACTTACAACAATAGCAATAGAATCAGACTCTTCACTAATACCTAAAGCAGCCCTATGTCTAGTCCCCAATCTTTTATTAATTTTCGTATTTAAACTAATTGGAAATACTGCTCCAGCACTTGTTATTCTATTTCCTTGTATTATAACACCACCATCATGAAGTGGATTTCTAGGGAAAAAGATTGATATAAGTAATTCACTAGATATATCAGCATATATACCTTTACTTCTAACTATATAATCATTTAAACTTACTTCTCTTTCAATTACTATCAAAGCACCAATTCTAGATTTACGTAAATATTCTATAGCATTCATAATTTCATAAATCATTTTTTCTCTTTCATCCATTGTAAGTACATGATGTTTAGTAAGTATTTGTTTTCTACCTAAGTGTTCCAAAATACTTCTAATTTCAGGTTGAAAGATAATAATAAGTGCTAGTGGTCCCCACATAATAACATACTCAAGAAGTAATCCCACTGTTGTAAGATTCAACCAATCACTAAGAATTTTTATTATTACAATAATAATTATCCCCTTAAATATAAGTACCATCTTAACATTATTTTTAAGACTTTTTAATACATAATAGATTAATACCCATACTAAAGATATATCAATAATCTTTTGTAAAACAGTAATAAAACTACTAACCGTCATCCATATACCTTCTTTCTATAATAAAATTATATCATATATTTTTTCAAATAAAAATACCCTTTTAATTTTTTTTCATAAAAGAGTATTTTAATTATTCCAAATTCTCTACGGTACTGGATCATATCCACTTTTTCCAAAAGGATGACATCTACATATTCTCTTAATTGCTAACCACCATCCCTTAAAAAAGCCATATTTGCAAATTGCTTCTATCGCATAATTAGAACACGTTGGATAAAACCTACAAGCACTATGCCAAGGCCCAGGAACTTTTTGATATAACTTTATTAATCTGATACTAAGTTTCTTCATTTTTATATATTTTCAAAAGTCCCAAATTTACCATTCTTAAAAATAGATATCTTCCGACCATCACGAGTTGTACCAACAATATCCAAATCATCAGTACCTATCATAAAATCGATATGTTGACGAGATACATTAATTCCTCTTTCAAGTAATTCTTCATCTTTTAATTCAGTACCACCTATAATACATTCACCAAAGCCAGCTCCAAGCGCTAAATGACAAGAAGCATTCTCATCGATTAAAGTCGTTCCAAAATTAATACCCATACTATCTATTGGACTACCAACTTCTACTAGTGCAGCTTCCCCTAAATAACAAGAATTACTATCTGTATTAATAATCTCTCCTAACATTTTTTTACCAACTCTAGCATCATAATCTACAACTTTTCCCTCATGAAATTTAATATAAAAATCATTTATTTCTACATCATTACAATATAGAGGCTTAGCACTATAAACTATTCCCTCTGTCTTATTATAAATAGGACTAGTAAAAACTTCATAACTAGGCATATTAACAATACATAAACTATCTTTAGCACTACTATATAAATAATCATCAGGTAGATATATAGTTAAATCCGTTCCTAAAGAATTACTATAATGTAAGCTAGTTAAATTAAGTGAATTAAGTTTATCTCGAACAATTCTATTCTTCTCTAATAGATTATCCCATTCCTCTACAGGATTATCCCTATCTACCATACACATACTAAATATAGCATTCTTTAATTTATCATAAGCTTCATCATTATCTCCATATATAGACTTAGCCCAACTAACTCCAGGATATGCTGCTATACACCAACTAAGCTTACATTGCTCCTGCAATTTTCTATATAAAGGCTTACTATTTCTCTTAAGATTAAGAGCATCCCCCAACTTTTTAGACTCAATATCATCATTAAGATGAGGAACTTCTGTTTCAAACATTAAAAAGCTAGCCCCCTTCTTAGCATACTCATCCCAAATAGCCTTATTAAAATAAGGACTATTTTTCATATCACTATAAGTCATATTTTTAAGTTCATCATGAATCTTATATTTATCTTCACACTCTAAATAAATATCATCAACCCCTAATTCTCTTACTCTTTTCACTAACAAATCTATAAAAGGAGAAATCTCTTTACTATAACTAATAAATAAAGATTTAACATTCTCTAAATTTGTACATTTCTTTATTAACAATTCTATATATTTGCTATCCATATCAATCACCTTCCACAATATATATCATATCATACTTTTATATAATTAAGATTCTATTTTAACTAAAGTAGAATTATCTCTATCTTTATATAAAGTCAACATCTCTAGTACTGTACTCTGTACTTCTTCGCTACTAGTAACACTCTTTAACTTACTATCATATTCATCTATTTTCTTATTTAATTCTTTATCCCTAGAATAATATTCACTAACAATAACATTTCCCTTATAGCTATTCTTTATCTTCTCTACATTATCAAAATCTTCTGTAATACCAACTATAGATTTATATAATCCATCATTATCTTCATAATATACATAATTATTAACTAAAGTATTACTAACCATATTATCATAAGTAGAATAAGCCCCTGCTTGAATCAAATAAATCTTCCTACCATCTATATCCTTTTTTATATCCTTATCATAAACTTGATATACTAATTTACCACACACTACCCCACATAAAATAGATAAACATATTGGTCCAAGTATTTTTTTTAATATTTTCTTTAACATTATTTATCACCCATATAAAGTATA
>CAKPER010000021.1 GCA_934149245.1 uncultured Bacilli bacterium
AATCTATCGTATAGCTCTTTTCTATTATTGATATCCTGTGTAAGACTCCTAAATATTGCTTCAGCCATGTATTGTAATTTCCATTCTTGAACTTCTTTAACTTCACAACTTTCTTTAAATCTATTTTTCGGATGCATTTTCTTGTTATAGCAAACATAACAATATGTTGTATTATTTTTATTCTTATGATATATCTTTCTATTAAAGTTAGAACTACATTCACATACTAATTTCTTACTCCATATATTTTTAGCAACTCCATTTGCTTGTTTTCTCCCTACTTTTATTGGCTTAGAATGGCTATCCATTATTTGCTGAACCTTTTTAAAATCTTCTTTTGATACTAGAGGTTCATGTTTACCTTCCACTATTACTTGTTCTACTTCACCGTAGTTCATTTTTGGTTTTTGTTCTAAATAATCTGGTATATATGATTTTCTATAAACTACAGTACCTGAATAAAAAGGATTTCTTAATACTCTTGATATATAAGCTGCACTCCACGTAGTTAACCCAGTGAATGTTTTTGCTTCTCTTCTTATTAATTCATCTGCAATAGAAACAGTACCTTTACCATTTAAATACTCTGAATAGATAAATCTTACTATTTCTGCTTGTTCTTCATTAACAATTAAATCTTTACCAACTTTATCATATCCCAGTATTTTACCTGTTCCATAAAATACTCCATTTTGAAATGATATCATTTGACCAGCTTTAACTCTTTGAGAAGTTTTCTTACTTTCATTTTGTGCTAGTGTTGCCATAATAGTAAGTTTTAGTTCTCCATCTTCATCATTAAATGTCCAAATGTTATCTTCAGTAAAGTAAACTTCTACTCCAATCTTTTTTAACCTTCTAGTTTCTTGAAGAGCATCAACTGTATTTCTTGCAAATCTTGATACTTCACGAGTAACTATTAAATCAAATCTTCCCTCTCTAGCATCTTCTATCATCCTCATAAAATTCTTTCTATTTTTAGTAGAAGTTCCAGATATTCCTTCATCAATATATCTATCATAAAGAATCCAATCATGATGTTGTTTTAGAATGCCATCATAATACTGAACTTGATTTTCTAATGCTGACAATTGAGCTTCATGTTCTGTTGAAACTCCAGCATATATTGCTACCTTTCTTTTCATTCTATCACCTCGACATTAAATTATCATATTTATAAAAAATAGTTTATGATGCGATTAGAGCACAATAAAAAAAAGTATTTCTACTTCTTAACAATTTGAAATACATAATTAATAATACTTCATTTAAGTCTAAAATAGAAATATAAACTATTAGATTTCAAGAATTTAAAATCCATTCAATAATCAATTTTTTAATTTCATAATATTCTTTCTCTTCAAATTGCATGTTTGCTATACAAAATCTTTTTGATGCTATATGTGAACAAAACATACACTCATACAAATCGAAACAATCCTGAATAAATAATGAATTGCTTACTTTATTAGAACAAATGATATTATAACTATTACTACAATCTTTAGAGTCATCACATCTTATACAAAAATTGCATGTACCAGATCTTTGAGATGCTAGTAAGAATTCACTATTACCACAAGAGTCACAATAAATTATATTTTTTGAATCGCTACAATCGGTACTTCTATAAACATTTTCACATCTATAAATAGTATCACTTTTTGCTACGTTAATAGAGTCATAAACTCTTTCTGTTGTAGTTAAATTAATGGTATTCCATATATCAATTAATTCTTGAAGATTATTTATTTCTTTTTTAGAAAGCATCCAACCAGTTTCTTCATCCCTTTTCTCCATATTTCTATTTGTTATAAATCTACCACTATTGATAGAATCTGCCCAAGTTATTTCATTTGTAATTGAATCATTTACTTGTTTTGGCAATTTAACATCAAATGCAAACTTTTCTAATAATGTATCTAAAGAATAATTGTTTTCCTTATCAAATACACTTTGAAATATTTTATTAATGATTTCTAATGCTTTGTTATCATTCATTCTTTCACAACCTTTCTACTTGAAGAATTAGATATTAAAATATCTTTTAAACTAACATTACTATTTAAACTAAAATTAGTTTTAGATTTATTTAAGTTATCTTTGTTGTTCATATTATTGTTACTATTTATAATTGTTCTTTTAATTCTAGGAATGCTTGTATAATCTAATGTAATGCCTTTAAACGCTGGTAATAATACACCATTTGACTCTATTCTAACAATACATTCCCTATTATTAAGTTCAGTTAATAATTTAATTTTTCTATCTCTAGAATCATCTAAAGGTATTTTCATATCGAAATTATCAACTAATACATTAGCATCTAATTTTGATACTCTAAATATAAAGTAATTAATAACATTAGCAAATATTGAGTTTTTTAATTTATCTGATATTTGATTAAAATATTGTCCAGCCAATATTAAAGATAAATTATATTTTCTTGCTTCTGATAAGTATCTAGATAAAATAGGATTTTCAACAACAGCAACTTCATCAATAATAAATATTATATGTTCAGCTATTTCTTGTTTTTGAATTATAGTTAATAATTGTTGCATTATTAATCCAGATATTGTCTTAGTTACTTTGTCGCCAAGTTTTGTTCTATCTAATGAGAATAATGTTAAAAAATTATCATGTATAGTATTCTTTAAATTATCACTGTTTTGTTCCATATTAAATACAGGTATCATTTCCATTTCATCTATAAAACCTATAATTGGAGATATAGCTTCACCGTAAGATTTAGTTTTTAAATCATTAAAATCTGATAAAAAGAAATCAATTACGCTAACGGGCAATTTATATTTTAATTTTTTAATTAGGTCATTTCTATATTCTAAATCTAAAATAATTCTTCTTAAATTTCTAAAATTAAATGATTCATCAGTTAATAATAAATGAATAGAATGTCTTAATACTCTTTCTAGCTTTGAATTATATTGATCAGCAATTAATGATTTTAATAAATCTAATAAAAGTTCTGTTGATGCAACAATATCATCATTATTGTTAATAAATAAATCTATACTATCTAAACTATTTTTAAAATCAATTACTTTTCCTATACCACCAATATCTTGTTCAAGTGCAGCATGTGGATCAATTACCACAACTTTATATTTTCTTTTAAGACTTTCATTTTTATTAATATTATTAATTAATAAACTTATAAATTTAGATTTACCACATCCAGATGATCCTAATATGATGGAGTGTTTATCAAAACTAAAGTTATTTTGATTTAGATAAAAGTTTCCTTGTAAATAAGGAAATGTATCAACTGATAGTAATGCATTATTAGAATCAGTATTTAATAAATGTAATATTTTATTTATCTCTAAATATTTAGGAGAGCTTTTATAAAAATATCTTTTATTCCCTTCAAAATCTATTGATAATATACTTGTTGGAATAGCAAAAATAACATTATATTTTTTTATTATCCCTTTTTTATTAATATAAAATTTAATTTTTGATTTAATCTTATCCTCATATAATTTTAGAAAACTAATTTCAAGATATTCAAGAGTACCTTTATTCTTAATTTCACTGTAATTTATTAAGTCGATAATACTACTACCAACTTTAGGTAAAGCCAATAATGTATAACTAGGTTTAGGTTCTTTTATTTCTTTTACAGGTTTTAATAGAAATGAATTTAAATTATTTATAGTAGTAGGTAAACTACATCTAGTTTTAACAAAGTATCTTATTTGATTTCTATCATTAGCAATAATTATCTGCCATCTTCTAAAAATACCATTATAATTTGATATAGTTTTGATTAATTCTAACCATTCTTCTTTAGATACAAACTTTTTAGTTAAGTAAATTTCTGACGTTAACCCCATAATCCGTCACCTCTGATAAAAGTATAGCAAAAAACAATAATAAAAAACTGACTTTTAGATTACCAATTTTGTCAGTTTAATATATTGGTACTAAAAAGTCAGTTACATCATCATGATAATATTCTAATTCAGGAATTTCTTTTAAATTATACTTACAAGAAGGTAAAAATTCTAAATAAAACTTATGCGACATTTCTTGAATATCTTTAGCATTTTGAGAATTAATTCTAAATACAAGCCATTTGCTTTCTGGTATTATTATTTTTTCAAATTCTCCAATTTCTTTATCATAAAGAACATAATAGCCATTGCAATTTTCTCTTAATTCATCTTCGTAAGTAACCATACCGAATTTTATTTCTCCATATTTTTCTTTATTATTCAATCCTATTTCTTTAAAGAATTCAGGAGCATCTACACTAATATTTTCATTATTAGTTTTAATGCCTAATCCATACAAAATTAATTCATCTTTTTCAACTATTTTATATTCTAATTCATTAGTAATTTTTATTTCTTCATTAAATATAATTCTAGGAAAGTTTTTTAGTTTTGAAAGTTTATTTACTTGGCTAGGTTTAATATCATGAAAACTTTCAAACGCTCTTGAGAAAGATGTAGCATTATCATATTGATATTTAATTGCAATATCCATAACTTTAGCATTTGTTTCATACAAATCATAACCTGCATTTGATAATCTTCTTTTCCTTATATATTCAGCTAGAGAAATCCCAGATATTAAAGAAAATATTTTTTGCATTGTATACGAATTAACTCCCATTATTTTAGCTAAAACATCATAATCTATTTCATTTTCTAAATTATCATCTATATATTTTGTTATTTGATTTAAACATTTATAAATATTCAAATTAATCACCTAATACCATTATATCATAAAATTTAGGTTTTAAATAAATTTTCCATTTCTAAATTTAATTTCCATTCAAGATACTCTTCATCTGATATTTCTAGGTTTTGTCTTTTTTCTCGCATTTGATGCCATTCATTAATTGCATTTAAAACAACCTAATTATATTCAGTATCTTCGTGACTGTTATAATCAAATTTTATCTCATAATATGGGAATTCTTCTTCTAACCACATATGAAAATAAATAACATCTATCGGATTATTAAAGTCATATTTTTTTATAGCATTAACACTTACTTCATATAACTCTGCTATTTCTTTTAACCTATCTTTACTTGGTTCTCTATAGTTATTTTCATAACTTTTAAAAGTTTTATGCGGATCTTTACCACCGAAGCCAAAATATTCTGCCACATCATCTTCATCCATGTATCTAAGTCTCCTAATGTACTCAAGTCTAGCTCCTTGAGATAGATTTTTTAAAGTGGGTTTAATATAATATATTTTTATCATTTCTTTCTTATTTATACTTTTTCCAACAAAAAATAGTCGTCCATACTATATTGCAACTATTTTTATCAAAAATTAAAATTTAAACTAACTAAATTTTGTTACCATTTTTTTACTGACACATCCTTTTAATTACAACAAAAAAAGAGTCTTTCAACTCTTTTTAGTTTTTTATTATTTCCACGCTTTTGCGTTCTATTTTTCACTCGCTTTAATAGCAGCTTGCGCTGCAGCCACCCTAGCAATAGGAACTCGGTAAGGGCTACAAGATACATAGTCTAGACCAATATGATTAAAAAATTCTATAGATTTAACATCCCCACCATGCTCACCACATATTCCTAAACTAATATTATCATTAACAGCACGAGCTTTCTTTATAGCAAGATTAACCATCTTACCAACTCCTTCTCTATCAATACTAGCAAAAGGATCTGTTTCTATAATTCTCTTCTTTTTATAATCATTTATATATTTATTAGCATCATCTCTAGAAAATCCATAAGTAAGTTGAGTTAAATCATTTGTACCAAAGCTAAAGAAATCAGCATCACGAGCCAAAGTATCAGCAACCAAACAAGCTCTAGGTATTTCAATCATAGTTCCAACTTGATACTCTATATCTATACCATTTTCTGAAATTATTTTATCTGCAACCTTACAAACAATATCCTTAACATACTTAAGTTCTTTAATATCTCCAACTAAAGGAATCATAATCTCAGGAGTAACCTTAATTCCTTTTCTCATAACATTAATAGCAGCCTCTATTACAGCTTGTGTTTGCATAACAGCAATCTCCGGATAAGTAATAGCAAGCCTGCAACCTCTATGTCCCATCATAGGATTAAATTCTTTTAAAGAATCTATTCTAAGTTTTAAAGTAGCAAAATCAATTTTCAAACTATTAGCTAGTTTATTTATCTCATCATTAGTTTTTGGTAAAAATTCATGAAGTGGTGGATCTAGATATCTTATAATAACAGGAAGACCATCCATAGTCTCAAATAACTTTTCAAAATCATCTCTTTGATAAGGTAAAATTTCCTTTAAAGCTGCTTCTCTATCTTCCCTATTATCAGCAATAATCATCTTTCTAAAATTAAATATTCTCTCTTTATCAAAAAACATATGTTCCGTTCTACAAAGACCAATTCCTTCTGCTCCAAACTCTTTAGCTTGCTTTGCATCTTTAGGAGTATCAGCATTAGTACGAACCTTAAGTCTTCTAATATCATCTACCCATTCCATAAAAGTCTTAAATTCACCACTAATTGTAGGAGACGCTGTCTTAATCTTACCAGCATATACCATACCAGTAGAACCATCAATAGAAATAAAATCTCCCTCTTTCAAAACTTCACCATCTTTAGTAGTAAGCGTTTTATTAGCAACATCAACCATCATATTACCACAACCACTAACGCAACATCTACCCATACCACGAGCAACAACTGCAGCATGAGAAGTCATACCACCTCTAATAGTCAAAACACCTCTAGCATCTCTCATCCCCTCTATATCTTCAGGAGAAGTTTCTAATCTAACTAGCACTGCATCTTCACCACGTTCTTTAGCCAAACTTACATCCTTAGCTTCAAAATAAATCTTACCACATCCAGCCCCAGGTGATGCAGCTAAACCATTACCTATCTTTCTAGCATTTTCTAACTCATCTTTATCAAAAGTTTCATGTAATAATTGATCAATACTATTAGCATCTACTCTAAGAATAGCCTCTTCCTTGCTAATAAGTCCCTCATAAACCATATCAACACTAACTTTAACAGCAGCCTGCCCTGTCCTTTTCGCATTTCTTGTCTGCAACATAAATAACTTACCATTCTCAATAGTAAATTCCATATCTTGCATATCCTTATAATGATGCTCTAATATACCACATATTTCCAAAAACTGATTATAAACATCAGGCATAAGTGAACTTAAAGTATCAATAGACTTAGGAGTTCTAACTCCAGCAACAACATCCTCACCTTGAGCATTAATTAAATATTCACCAAATAATTCATTAGCCCCCGTCGCAGGATTTCTTGTAAAAGCAACTCCAGTACCAGAATTTTCCCCCAAATTACCATAAACCATCTCCTGAACATTAACAGCAGTCCCCCAAGATGATGGAATATCATTCATTTGTCTATAAACAATAGCCCTATCATTATTCCAAGATCTAAATACAGCCTCTACCGCTAAAATAAGTTGCTTCTTAGGATCAATAGGAAACTCTTCATGATTAAGTTCTAAATACAAATCTTTATACTCTAAAGTAAGCTTATACATATCATCAGCATCCAACGCTGTATCATCTGTAACATTTTTAGCTTTCTTTAACTCATCCAGTAATCCTTCAAACTTATCTCTATCATATCCCATAACAACATCTGCAAACATCATTATAAATCTTCTATAAGAATCATAAACAAATCTCTTATCCATACCCAACTTAATCATTCCCTGAGCCACCTCATCATTAAGTCCTAAATTAAGAATAGTATCCATCATCCCTGGCATACTAGCAGGAGCTCCACTTCTAACAGAAACCAAAAGAGGTTTACTAGGATCTCCTAATCTCTTTTCAGTAGCCTCCTCTAAAAAATCTAAATATTCAAATATCTGAGAAAGTACAGTCTCATCTATTTTCTTATCATCAGAATAATATTTATTACAAGCTTCTGTTGTAATTACAAAACCTTTAGGAACAGGAAGACCTATAGCAACCATTTCAGACAAATTAGCTCCCTTTCCTCCTAATAATTCACGCATATCTTTATTTCCTTCATTAAAAGAATAAACAAATTTATTCATAAACTATACCACCTTTCTACCTTAAAATAAGTATATCAAAAACAAAAACTTTCTTCAACTATATTCTTCTTCTATTTACAAAAGTTTACAAACTAATTAGTTAATAAAGCATTAGTTCTTTGTTCTTATATGTTAAACTAAAAATAGTTACACCTAATACTTACTTTTATAACAAATAAAAAAATTCAGTTTTATTTTCTAATATTTTCAATAATCAAGCAGCAAATATAATACACTTAACGCAAGAAAAAAAGATAATTAATTTAAAAACAATTAGTTGTTTTTATAATTATCACTAGACTTTTTTAAGCAATCATTAAATTATATTAAAATTTATTTATACTCAACAATCACACATTTTATCTTAAAAATAGTTATAATAAATCATCATTAGTAATAACAAACAAACTATCACTCTTATAAAAAGCATAAAAAACATCATCTAACTTAATCCCTTTTTTATTAAGAAGATTATATAGCCAAGACTTATCCTTATTTATAATCTTTAAAGAATCCTCCTGAATACTACTATCTAAAACAAGAGGAAGAGGAACAATACTTTTAGTATTTTTTTTACCATTAGTATATGGAAATATTGATAAAGTCCCATTATTTTCAAGTATGGCATACTCTATTTCCTCTATACTCTTATATCCCTTATCTCGCATTTGAACCATCAAATCATCAAGATTATATTTTTGTTTAATCATCTCTTTATAATTAACCTGACCATTATTAATAATAACCGATGGATTTCCATCTAAAAATATTCTAATTTTAGGACTTTTAAGTGAAAGAAGTGCAAGTGAAACTTGTAATACCAATAATGTAATAATAGGCACTATAGATCTAAATATATTCTCATCAAAATTCTCTATACTAATAACTGCAAGTTCTGCTACCAATATCGATACAATAAGATCAATTATTCCTAACTGCCCTACTTCTCTCTTTCCCATTATTCTATATACAACCAATATAAAAAAATAAAAAAATAAAGTTCTAACCAATATCATTAATATATCCATTATATCACCACTAATATTATTTGTAATAATATTTACTTTTATACCTTCATATTATTTATTAGGTGATCACATGACTAAAAATTTATTACTATCAATACTCTATTTTCTAGGTTCTATCATAATAATAAACATACTTATTACTATATTTAATTATTTTAATATCTTAAATGATAGTATTATAAGAATTTTAAAATTTTTAATGGTAATATTATCCATCTCTATAACTAGCTACATCCTAGGAAAAAAGAGTAGTAAAAAAGGCTTTTTAGAGGGTCTAAAGTTAGGAAGTATATCCTCAATAGTATTTTTAACTCTAGCATTAGTCACTAAAACATTTAAATATCAATCATTTATATACTATACAATAATCATTTTAATATCCATACTAGGAAGCACTTTAGGAATAAACAAAAAGAACACTTAAAGTATTACTCAATATACATTAACTGTTCTTTTTTAATTCTTTAATTAATCTTAAATCATTCTCACAAGTTCTATCTTTTGTAACAGCACTATACTTAGTAGGAGTATTATTCTCTTTATCTTTCCTAGCACAAACTCTATACCTATTACTATATTCCTTATATCTTCTAATAAAATCATGTTTCTTTTCTTCATCATGTTCTTTAATAAGTAAATTTATTCCAATCCCTATAATTGGAAAAGAAATAACATCTAAAGATACCCCAATAAAACCTAAAGCTGTATGTGTTGCTAAAAATGGTATAGATAATAATGCCATAAAAATAGATATTATGAAAATTAAACTTACTAATCGCTTATTTATTCTTTTATTACTACTAGACGTATAATCATCATATAAACTCTTATACGTCTCTAAATAATCTTCTAATTCTTTATAATAGTTATCAATTAATAACTTCATATTTCTCTCATTCTTAGGTATCATAAACATAGCTTCCTCATCACTACTACATCCATATCTATAAACAATATATTTATTGGTATATTCCTTATTATTAAAATCAATTCTTTTAATAGTACCTTTTTTACCAAAGTAAGGCAAACTCCAATTCATAATACCACCCCCAACTTTTAATTGGAAGCCTATTCTACCATAAATAGTAAATATTTGCAAATTTGTTAACAGCAAAGAAATAATTTGAATAATATATTACTTTTCTACTTGCTCAATAATACTTGTATTTATCAAAAATTGAATTATTTGTTTATCAGTAGCATTAGAAACTTTTAAATAATCTACAACATTACCATTACTAACAGTTAGTAAAAAAGGAGTATTAATCTCTTTTTTTAAAACTTTATCTAGTTCAAAATATATATCATTAGTATTACTTATTCCCTTATATAAAGTATAATACCCAAAATTATATTTTTTTGATAAATTATAAAGTTTCTTTCTATATTTATTATCATTATAACTAAAGCATAATATAACTTTATTTTCACTAGAGTTATATACATCACCATAACTATCCATATCAAGTGCAACATTTTTATTAGTATTATCTATAAAACCATATTCTATCAAATATTTTTGTAAATCATCATCAACTATTATCTCATTAACTATCCCCATTAATTTGCCATGTTTAATTATAATTAGAGATGGTTCTACAACAAAGTTATTATCAAAATCCAACATTTTTTTTAACTTGTTATAATCACTATCACCTGACTTCATTATATTATATCTATAAAAAGTTAGCTTATATATATCTTCATAATAATCTATTGTTCTATCTGTATTTTTACATTCATAACATTTATCATAATCATTACTTATATATAATAATATATCTTCCTTATTATCAATCATAGATTTTATTTCTTCATAACCACCACTTTTTTTAGTATTATCATTAAAAAAAGCAAAGATAAAAATTAACAAAATAGCAAATAAACCTATAATTGCAATTGATATAACTTTTTTATTCATTTTTTCTTCCTTTCATAAAATTTACGTATTCATCTTTACTTTTATATGAGGTCTATAATATATAGTATTAACAGTAGTATTTGATAATTTATAATTAGCATAATTAACACATGTAGAATTCTTTCCAAAATTCAATTCTTCATCATCTCCACTTTTTCCCGACCAAACTGAAACTGCTGCATAATTAAAATATCTATTAGCAGTGAATTTATATTTTTGATGAGAATTAGATGCACCAGCAATATCCAAATGCTTAGAAAAATCCATATAAGTTGTAGAACTTTTGGCAGTTAAATGACTCACAAAACTACCATTTCCTTCAGTAATACCAGATATAGTACTAGTTCCGCATTGATAAATTACAAGGCCGAATCTATGAACTGTACCAGTTGGATTTGTACCACTGTAATTAAACCTCCTATAATAAAAAGTAACGTTCTCATCTGTACCAGATGTTGGTTTTATAGAAGTAAAATATATACTACCATAAGCATTTCCTTGATTGGATGCAGAAGTAGCTGTATAAGTTATATAATTATTACCATTGTTATTACTATGTGTTTTACCACTATCAAGTAAGGCTTTTGAAGTAGAAGTACATCTAGTTTGACTAGTAATGTTGTTATTAGAAGTTGTTCGAACAGTTATTCCATAATAAACCTTAGTATTATTGCAAGTATATTTGTATCTATCCGTAGAATCATATACTGTACTTCCATCTACCCAATAAACACCAGTTGGTTGCGACGTTGCATTAGTTGTCCCATATTCTTTTAGCTTAGCAACTGTCCCATAATTTGAATTAATATACGACATAGTCGAAGCAGCAAACTGGAAGTAAAGACCAGCTTTATATTCATTACTCATAGTTTCATTATAATCTTTACCAGATGTTTCAAAAAAAGATTTATCTAATACCCCACTGTTTGTACTATCTATCTTAGTATCATTATAACTTCCTGAAACCTTAGTTGTAAAATTTCCAACCAATTCACACCAATCATCATTAGTATATTGTGCCACAGTAGTCCAACTTTTACCAGCATATTGAACATTTGTATCACCAGCATTACAAGTAAAATTACGTTTCCACTTTGCTGTTAATGTTTTTTCATCAGAATATTTACTATCAGTAAAGCTAGAAGTTATTTTTCCATTTGCATCTATCATTTGTGTGTCTCCATCATAGTAACCTAAAAAATTGTATCCTGTAGCAGTTGGATTTGTTACGGCATTATCACTTGTTGTCATTTTATTAGTATAAGCGTTATCTAAATAGACACCAGTTCCATATTTCATATAAACCGTATTAGTTCCATTAGTATAATATCCATCATTTAATGGAGAAGGTTTATTGGTACTTAGAGTTATTACATAATTATTAGCTTCCCATTTAGCATTTATTGTTGAAGTTTTCGAAAATTTATCAACTGTAAAAGTAGATGTTATATAACCATTTTCATTTATTAACATTTCATTACTATCATTATAATAGCCTTTAAAAGTATATCCTGTCACAACTGGTATAGTTATAGGATTTTCAGTTGTTGTCATTTTTTTAGTATAACCTCTATCTAGATATATTCCATCATCTTTCATTAAATATATCTTAACTGTTCCAGCATTTAAATCAGTAGAATCAGAAATTCCAAAACTAGCATCCAAATTTATTGTATAAACATCTAAATTTTTAGTACAAACATATCCACTAGGACAATCATTATTACCAGGTTTGTGAATAGTTGCTAATTCATCTATTGCTCCTTGAACATTATTACTAGATAATCCACTATTTTTATTAATATAATACACTGTATTAGAAGCATATTGTGTTACTGCATATACACCAGTAACAGAAAATAATATTCCAAAAATCAACCCCATTATGAAAAATGAATTATGTTTTTTTATATCATCCTTACTCATATAATCCACCATATATTCCCTTCATATTTACCATAAGATATCTCACATTTTATCAAAAAAAAAAAAAAAAAAGCAACTTTTTTTACTTTAAGTTTACTCATCTAAAAAAGTGTAAAATGAAAAGTTAAATTCTGATATAAAAAGTAAATTCCGGAATTTATTGTTTATTTTTGTAAAACTAATCGCCTTTTTTAAAACTAAAAAATCATCAATGAATTTACTCTTGCAATCCACTTAATATTTAAAATCATAATTTAACTTTTCTACGAATTACTCTGTTATAACATTATTTTTTCTTAAAAACTCTTCTATTTTTGCATTATCATTTAAACTTACAACATCTTTTACTTCAGTATTTGATACTATCATTAATGAAGGTATAGTAAAACCTCCATCAATTTTACTATCCAATTCATCACCTATTAAACTAGAACTAGCAAGTCCAAAGTAAACCACATTATAACTAAAATTATATTTACGTGACAATCCTAACACCCTGCTTCTAAACTCATAAGACAAAGGATTTTCATAAGAGTAAAACAAAATTAATTTATCATCATTTCCTCTATAATAATTCCAAAATGTATCATAATCTATTTGAACATCACTCAATTCACTTTCAGCACTTATATAATTATTTTCTATAAGAGCATTCTTAAACGCTTCTTCTGTTATCACACTATTAACTACAACCTTTACCTTACCATTATCTATCATAACAACACTAGGATAAGTAATATCTTTTTCTTTATAATTTAATTTTTCTAATAATCTTTTATAATCAATATTAGATAGTTTACTTTTATTAACTTCAGTAAAATCCAGTGTATATGAAGCTTCATAATAAGAAACTATATCATAAATATCAGTACAAGGACTACCACATATATTAGGTGAATCATTTAAATATATTATAAATTTATCTTTATTATTAATTCTTTTAATTATATTAGCAATAAATTTACTAGGCTTATTACTCTTATTTTTATTTATGGAGTAGATATTTAAACCTATTACAAATAAAATAATAGTTACAAAAACACTTACAAAAATAATAATCATATTTTTCTTACTTAATTTAAACATCTTCACACCCCTTTATGTATTCATTTTAACTTTTATATGTGGCCTATACTTAACTGCAATAGTTCCAGCAGTTGGAGAATTCCATCTTTTAAATGTGGTTTTGCAATCAGAGTAACTATTCATATCAAAAGTTGCCGTATTTTTTCCCTTTTTAGATGCTGAACCAGTAAGCGAATCTGTACGGGTTGCTCTACCA
This sequence comes from uncultured Bacilli bacterium, assembly GCA_934149245.1. GTDB lineage: Bacteria > Bacillota_I > Bacilli_A > RF39 > UBA660 > RUG11198. Next base: position 14,227 of record CAKPER010000021.1, read on the forward strand.
GCAAACGCAAGTATTAATTTAGCATTAGTAGATCTATTATTTTTAGTATTTCCAGAATTATAATCACTATAGTAAAACGAATCAGTAGTAGTTGCAGACTTCATTTCAATTGCAATTCTAGTAGCATTAGTTCTATGTGAACCACCACAAGAATAAAATCTCCAAATATAAGATCTACCAGCTCCGGTATCACTCACAATACTTTTACCACTATTATTATAAGATTTTTTATAAAGAGCAATTCCCCAATGACAATTATTAGTATCACAAGATGTATTTATTCCATTAGAAGCATCTATATTATAGGTAAATCTTGTTTCGTATATGGACCATCCACCACTTGAAGAACTAGCAGAAGAAGAAGTAGGTTTATTATAATAAGTAAATTTAGATGAAGTATTAGATAAAGAGGCTGTTCCACCTGCTGAAACAAGAGAAGATGTATCATAGGAATCAGTAGTATAACCACTATAATAAGTCAAATTATCAGAAGAAGTTGTAGCTTTATTCGTATAAGCATACCCTTGTGTTATAGTATAAGTAGTGGATGGAATAGTATATTTATAATATGCAGTACTAGAATATATTCTCCCACTTGAAATCCAATAAATACCTGGAGGTTTCTCTGTTACATTCCCTGAAGAAGTATCTATTGAGCTAATAAGACCTGCATTATATTCCTTTTCTAATGTAACGCCATCTTTACTATACGATTTTATATATGAATACACACTTCCCGTTCCTGTTCCTGATGCAGCATTATAAGTATTACCTGAAGAATTGCCAACAGTCGCATTTAATGCCATTTCACATACATTATTTGAATTAGAAATAACATACCAACTTTTTCCCATATAATTAGGAGTGTCACCTCTAGTACAGGTGAAATTTCTTGTCCATTTTGCTTCTAATGTTTTTGCACTAGCATACTTACTATTAGTAAAATTAGAAGTTATTTTTCCGTTTTCATCTATCATCTGTGTGTCTCCATCATAGTAACCTAAAAAATTATATCCTGTAGCAGTTGGATTTGTTACAGCATTATCACTTGTTGTCATTTTATTAGTATAAGCATCATCTAAATAGACACCAGTTCCATATTTCATATAAACCGTATTAGTTCCATTAGTATAATATCCATCATTTAATGGAGAAGGTTTATTGGTACTTAGAGTTATTACATAATTATTAGCTTCCCATTTAGCATTTATTGTTGAAGTTTTCGAAAATTTATCAACTGTAAAAGTAGATGTTATATAACCATTTTCATTTATTAACATTTCATTACTATCATTATAATAGCCTTTAAAAGTATATCCTGTCACAACTGGTATAGTTATAGGATTTTCAGTTGTTGTCATTTTTTTAGTATAACCTCTATCTAGATATATTCCATCATCTTTCATTAAATATATCTTAACTGTTCCAGCATTTAAATCAGTAGAATCAGAAATTCCAAAACTAGCATCCAAATTTATTGTATAAACATCTAAATTTTTAGTACAAACATATCCACTAGGACAATCATTATTACCAGGTTTGTGAATAGTTGCTAATTCATCTATTGCTCCTTGAACATTATTACTAGATAATCCACTATTTTTATTAATATAATACACTGTATTAGAAGCATATTGTGTTACTGCATATACACCAGTAACAGAAAATAATATTCCAAAAATCAACCCCATTATGAAAAATGAATTATGTTTTTTTATATCATCCTTACTCATATAATCCACCATATATACCCTTCATATTTACCATAAGATATCTCACATTTTATCAAAAAAAAAAAAAAAAAGCAACCTTTTTTACTTTAAGTTTACTCCTCTAAAAAGTGTGAAATGAAAAGTTAAATTCTGATATAACAAAAAATTTATTATATACTATATCTTACATAATAGTTATCTCTTTCACAAATTTATTCTCCAAATTCAACTTTATTTAATAATCAATTACTAAAATTATTGTATTTACTTCACGCTTAACTAACACTTTTTTATACAAAAGCTAAAAACAAAAATCTATATTTTAATAATATCTATTTAATTTAGAATTAATATAATTTTCTAATAAGTTTAATCTCTTTTTATTTTTATTCTTCTTTTACCTTGCAATGTTTCTTTTTTTTCTTCTGAGTCATTATCAAAATTAATAGCATCAGGAATTTGTTTTTCAGCTAGTTTTTTGCTCCCAATATTTTCTTGAGTCTGACTTTCAAAAGTTACTTTGGGATAAGTTCTAGCAGCTACTATTTCTTTTGATAAATATTTGTCCATAAATTTTTTTATATTGCTTTTTTCAAAATAAATTTTTTCGTAATCATCGTAATTAGACTTTGAGTCAAAGTGTACTCCAGAAAATATCAACTTCTTTGAAAGTGCTATGTCTGCTTTTACATCTAAGAGCCAAACTATTGGTTCAACTGCCACCCAATAAACTTTTCCAGGTTCTGTTTCTCTGCCATCAGATAAATTAAAGTCGGCAATCGCTAAATCATCATATACAAAACGAATGTATTGTCTTCCATTATATTCATATTCTATATGTATTTTTGCTTTAAAAGGTGAAAAACTATCCCTAGCTTTAACAGAATCTGTCGTATAATGCCTTCCAGTAATTATTAGGCTATTACTACTATACAACTTTTCTAATTCTTTAGAATATTCTTCATCTACTATTGTTTGTGGATATTCTCCATATCCAAATTCCTTAACTCCAGAGTCTTCTAGCTCTTTTTTTCTTTCTTTGGAAACAACAGAAGAAATTGAAAAAGCTGGACGTGCCCCAACATAACGATTCCACTGATTTTCCCAACTATCCATACCATTTTCATTAATAACACACAATACTCCAGCATCATAATAGCCATCATACTTCATCATTTTCATCATCATATTCGTCATCATATTCGTCATCATAATAAGACGTTTTCGTCCACCATTCTCCAACTCCATCTTTATTTTTAGGTTGCCAACCTCCTAAAAGAGTAGCAAAATCAGTAATTTTGGCTATTTCTCCATTAGTACCAAATATTCCATCATTCCCTAAAATATCAATTTGTTCTTTAGTTAAAATTGTAAATTCACTCATTATAAACCTCCTATAACATTATAAAACATTTTTATTTTTTCAATAAATTTAGTTTTTCTTTTTTCTTCTTACTTTTGCTTTCCTTTCTGGAATTTCCTTATTTTCTTCATTTCTACAACTTGTTTCAAATCTTCCCTTAAGATCTGTCCAGCTCTCAAAGACAGCTCCCATTTCTGCATCCGCTTGATTCATGAAATATCTTACTACTTCAAAATATTCATTATCAGCAGAACATAATTCAGCTACTGTCGCAAATTTTTGAGATACACTCATTTCTAAATCTTCACTTGAATAATTGTGATTAATTACATCTTCTAAGCTTATTACTTGTTGATTTGTAAATGCTATAAAATCCTCTGCTAACTCATCACCTAATAACTTTCTTAACATATCTGGTAATATTTCTGATTGGTTAGTTTTATAAAGTAATTCAGATACATTCTCCCAATATTTTAAACGATTACTTAAAACATCAGATCCACTATATGATTTATACAGTATATAAGTATATACATAAGGATGAATTTTAGTTTCTGTTTCTTCTTTTGAAACATTACTGTAATTAAAATTATTAGAATTTCGGTTTTTAACTACTTCCTTATTATCAACTCCATCTCTTGAAACATCATCAAAATTACTGGTATTAGAAACTTGTTCTACTGATTTTTTCTCTTGATAAGGTTTTATTTCTCTTGATTTTTCATTTTTTTCAAATTTTTTCTCAAGATCTGATAAATTTTCAAACACGGTTTTCATTTTTATACTCCCATCAACTTGCTTCATAAAGTCTTTTACTTTTTCTAAATGTTCATCATCAACAAGAGATAACTCAGCTGCTGTTGCAAATTTTTGAGATACACTCATTTCTAAATCTTTACTTGAATAATTGTGATTAATTACATCTTCTAAACTTATTACTTGTTGCCTTGTAAATGCTATAAAATCTTTCGCTATATCATCACCCAGTAATTCACTTAATAATTCTTTTGTTTCAAATAACACCTTTGAAGCCATTTGCCATTTTTTTGAATCTACATTTAGTTTATTTTCATTATATGCTTTATATGCCATATAAGCAGACACATAAGGATGAATTTTAGTTTCTACTTCTTCTTCTGAATCACAATTAAAATCATCTGAAGTTTTGTTTGCAACTAATTCTTTACTTTCAGTATTTTTCTCTGAATTATTATCAAAATTAATAGCATCAGAAATTTGTTTTTCAGCCAGTTCTTTATTTTCAGCATTTTCTTCTGGATCCCTATCAAAATCAGAATCAATTGTTACTTTACTTTCAGTATTCTCCCTTGAATTATTATCAAAATTAACGACATCAGAAACTTGTTCTACCGACTTTTCAACGTAACAATTTTTTATTTCTTTTAACTTTTCATTTGCCTCAAATCTTTTACTAAATTCTGTCCAATTTTCAAATTCAAAGACAGTTCCTGATTTCATACCTGATGTATCTAACTTTATTTTCTCTTCGAAACATCTTACTGTTTCAATATATTTAACATCAACAAATAATAACTCGGCTAATGTTGCAAAGAATTGAGAGGCACTCATTTTTAAATCTTCACTCGAATAATTATAACTAAGTACATCTTCTTTACTTATTACCTGTTGACTAATAAATGCTATAAAATCTTTTGATAATTCATCACCTATTAATTTTTTTAACGTATCAGGTAATATTTCTAATTTCTTAGTTTTGTAAAGTAATTCAGATACCATTTTCCAATAATTTAAACGATTACTTAAAACATCGTATCCACTATATGATTTATACATTATATAAGCATATACATAAGGATGAATTTTAGTTTCTGTTTCTTCTTCTGAATTATTATCAAAATTAATAGCACCAAAAATTTGTGTTTCATCTGGTTCTTTATTTTCAATATTTTCTTCTGGAACATTAACAAAATCAAAATCATCTGAAATTTTGTTTGCAACTGATTCCTCACTATCAACATCTTCTCTTGAAACATCATCAAAATTGCTGGTATTAGAAACTTGTTCTTCAACTAATTCTTTATTCTCAGTACTTTCTTCTAAATTATCAACAAAATTAAATTCATTCGAAGTTTGGTTTTCAACTAATTCTCTACTTTCAGTATCTTCCTCTGAATTACCAACAAAATTAATAGCATCAGAAATTTGTTTTTCAGCTAGTTTTTTACTCTCAATATTTTCTTGAGTCTGACTTTCAAAAGTTACTTTTGGATAAGTTCTATCAGCTACTATTTCTTTTGATAAACATTTATCCATAAATTTTTTTATAGTACTTCTTTCAAAATCAGTTTTTTTATAAATTTCATAATAAGATTTAGATTCAAATTGTACTCCTGAAAATATCACTTTCTTTGAAAGTGCTATATCTGCTTTTAAATCTAAGAGCCAAACTATTGGTTCAACTGCCACCCAATATATTTTTCCACGTTCTAGTTTTCTTCCATCAGATAAATTAAAACCATCAACCGATGAATCATCATATACAAAACGAATGTATTGTCTTCCATTATATTCATATTCTATATGCATTTTTGCTTTAAACTTAGAAACACCATCCATAGCTTCAGCAGAATCTGTTGTATAATTTCTCCCAGTAATTATTAGGCTATTACTACTATACAACCTTTCTAATTCTTTAGAATATTCTTCATCTACTATTGTTTGTGGATATTCTCCATATCCAAATTCCTTAACACCAGAATCCTCTAGCTTTTTTTTACTTTCCTTTGAAAAAACAGAAGAGATTGAAAAAGCTGGACGTCCCCCGGCAAAACGCTCCCACTGAAATTTAAAATTTTCCTTACCATCTTCATTAATAACACACAATAGTTCATCATTAAAATCATCATCATATTCATCATCCCCATAATAAACCTCAATATCATGATAAGGTGTTTTTGTCCACCATTCACCAATTCCATCTTTATGTCGATAACACCCTAAGAGACTAGCAAAATCAGTAATTCTTGCTTTTTCTCCATAACCATCAAATATTCCATCATTCTCTAAACTATAAAATTGTTCTATAGTTAAAAATGTAAATTCACTCATTATAAACCTCCTATAACATTATAATATATTTTTTTCTTTTTTTATAGATTTTAAGGTAATTATTAGTATAATCTCTCCTTAAAATAAAACTATTTTTCTAATTGATTTAACTATATAGCATTAACCAATTATCTCCTTCTCTTTCTTGAACTTACTTCATTTCCATCTCTAAAATTATATAAACCACTTAACTGTAATTCATTAATATATATTACCTTTCCTCCTTTAGGTTTTATATTCTTATTTCCAAAAACTACCCAAAT
>CAKPER010000022.1 GCA_934149245.1 uncultured Bacilli bacterium
AAGTACTAAGTAAGTATAAAACGAATATAAAAGTGATATTTAATGTTTTTAGTGAGAGTGATTATAATGAATACAGGAAATTATTTAAAAATTAAAGATTTAATAAAAAGTGCGGATGCAATTATTATTGGTGCTGGAGCTGGATTATCAGCATCGGCAGGAATTGATTATTCTAAAGAAAGTTTTAAAAAAAATTTTCCTGAATTAGTTGATGCTTATGGAATGACTGATATGTATACATCTAGTTTTTATAATTTTAATACAGAGGAAGAAAGATGGAGTTATTGGGCAAAACACATTAACTATTCGTTTATAGCTTCACCTCCATTAAAGGCATATAAAGAATTATTAGAAATTGTAAAAGATAAAAACTATTTTGTTATTACTACAAATGTCGATGGACAATTTGAAAAATCTGGTTTTGAACATGATAAAGTATTTGAAGTTCAAGGTAGTTATGGAAAGATGCAATGTTCTAAAGGTTGTCATAATAAATTATATGATGATACTAAATTAGTTAAAAAAATGCTGAAATCTAAAGACAACTTAAAAGTTGATAGTAATCTCATACCATATTGTCCTGTATGTGGAGCAAAAATGGAGATAAATATTAGAAAAGATGCCTTCTTTGTTGAAAATGATAATTGGAATAGACTTAGTAATAATTATGAAGCATTTATTCATGATAATATAAATAAAAAATTAATTTTAATCGAATTAGGTGTCGGATTTAATACACCTGGAATTATTAGATTTCCATTTGAAAAATTAGCATATATGCATGATAATGTTACATTAATAAGAATAAATGATAAATATAATGATATAGCTTATGAATTAAAAAATATGGCAATATGTATTAAAGATGATTGTGCAAATGTTATTACAAATATTTTAAAATAATAATCAAATTACAATTTATTAAATAGATTAGCTGGTAGAAATAATGTCTTTTTTAGAATTGATTAAATAAAAAATGAATGTATTAGAGAATATAAAAAATTACTAAATAAATCAAGAAAGTAAAAAAAGTTTAATTAATATAAATTATAGTAATTGCTATTTATAATATTTTTAAGTGGTATATTTTTTCTTTGAAAATAATAATTTTGCAATTAATTATAATATAGTACTTTTTTTAGAATACTATCATAAATTAAACTAGAGGGGTGATTATTTTGTCAGCTTATAAAGAAATAGTTACCAAAGCTATAATAGGTAAAGGGAAAAAGTATTATAAAAATACATATACTATTGATACAGAAAATGAACCTAGTACTGTATTAGGCTGTTGGGTAATTAATCATAAGTTTAAAGGTAATGATGTAGGTGGTAAAATCGTTGTAGATGGAAGTTTTGATGTAAATCTTTGGTATTCATATAATAACGATACAAAGACTACAGTAATTACAAAAAAAATAAAATATTCAGAATCAGTTATGATAAGGCAAAGAGAAGAAACAGATTCTTCAGTAAAAGATATAATTGTTAGAAGTTTGAAGCAACCTAATTGTGTAAATGCTAAAGAACAAGGAAATAGTATTGTAATAGATATAGAAAAAGAACTTGGAATAGAGATAGTGGGAGATACTAAAGTTAAAGTTGCTGTAGAAGAAGATGAAGAACCTTGGGATGTTATAGATGATAATGAATATACTGATGAAGTAGATAAGGAAATTGATAAAAATGTTAAAGAAGATTATTTAGAAAAGAAATAACTTCTTTTTTTGTATAAATTGTTATTATAAGTAAATATTATTAATGGTGATAGAATGAAAAAAATTATGTTAGTACTAATAACTTGTGTTGCAGTAATAACAGGGTGTAGTCTTAATAATACACCTAATTCTAAGGTTGAGGAACTTTTAGGTAAATATCAGGGATTAGATAATAGTATTAGTATATCGTCATATCCTATTACTAAAAGAGAGGATCTTGATGATGATATAGAAAATAAGTATAGAGAGCTAATAAAAAAACAATATAGAAGTCTTTCTTATGAAATAAAAGATGATAAGATAGATGGAGATAATGCTGTTATTACAACAGAAATTAGTGTTTTAGATTATAAAACTGTTATAGAGAAGTATAGAAGTAAGAATAGTGATACTGTTAAAGCATATGATAATGATTTAATAGATGATTTATCTAAAGTTAATAAAAGGATTGTTTATACGATAGATTTTAATGTTAGTAAAAATAATAAAGGCGAGTGGAAGGTTTCAACGTTAACGACAGATATGGAAAATAAATTATTAGGTATTTATTAGATTTTTTATCATATATTTAACTAGAAAAGAGGAAATATATGATGAATAGAAAAAATTTATGGTTTTTAACTTTATTTAGTTTAGTGTTAGTACTTAGTATTTATTATATAACGATGCCTAATGATTTATTAGCAGCATCTACTTCTAGTAAGAGTACTGTTAGTAAGGCTAATGTTACGGATACAAAGGCTAAGGTTAGTAAGACAGAATCTGATGCTATAACAGCACTTAAGGTTGAAGATGAAGCTAAGACAAAGGATACTTTAAGTGAATTACAAAAGAAAATTACTAATAAAGATTCTTCTACTGAAGATAAGAATAAGGCTTATGAGGAAATAAAGAATATTAATAATAATAGTGGTGTAGAAGAAAATATTGAAAAAAAGATTAATAGTCAATATAATTGTGAAGCATTTGCTAAAATAGATGATGGTAATGTTAAGGTAGTTGTAGATAAATGTGAAAATTCTAAGACACTTGCTAATAATATAATGCGTTTGGTTCAAGAACAATTTAGTGATAAAATGTATATTTCTGTAAAATTTTCATCTTGATTTTAAATTATCCCTCACAAAAGATAAGAGTGTGAATAGAATATTATTGAATTTAGTTCCACCTTTTTGGGAAGTGAGGTTAGAATGAAGAAAATATTAACCAATAGGGAAGAGGAAGTATTTTCTTTGCTAGTTAAGAATAAAACTACTAGAGAAATAGCTCGTGAACTTGGGATAAGTGAGAAGACTGTTAGAAATCACATTTCAAATTCAATGCAAAAGCTTGGTGTAAAAGGAAGAGCACAAGCAGTAGTTGAGTTAATTAGATTAGGAAATATTAAACTATAAAGAGATCGTTTGAGGTCTTTTTATTTTTTATAGATAATTTTCTTGATTTTTAGAAAAAATAGTATATAATATACAAACAAGGTGATTTATATGATTAGAAAAATTTTAAATGTATTGGTTGTGCTACTTATAATAGCAGGTATTAGTTTTACTTTTATTAATCTTTATAACAGTAGTAAATTAGAGGGAAATAGTTTTGATAATAGTTCTTCAAAGTCTAATAAGGGTTTTGAGAAGAATAAAAATTCTAAACAAAAAATTGAAAGTAATGATAGTGAGAATAACAGTAATAGTACTATTAGTGATGATGAGAATAATGAAGATAAAGATAAAACTGTATCTGATGCTGAGAATAGTGTTTCTGATAAGAAAAGTAGTGATAATGCTAAGAATGAAGCTCAAGAGATTGAGGTTGCAAGTACTGCTTCATTTAAAAGTAATACTTTAACTATTATGGGAGTAGCATTTATTCTTGTAGGAGGAATTACTTTTGGAGTAAAGAGAAAGAGTATTTAATGATGTATTTTTTCTTCGTGTTGGAGAAGAATAGTTTAAATTAATTCTTGATTTTTAGAAGATCGTTTTGTGATCTTTTTTTCTTTTGCTATTAAAATTCCTTGTCTATTTCTTTTTTGTAGGTTATAATTTTATTAGATAATACTAAGGAGTGAATGGTTATGTTATTTAATAAAAAATTAGATAAAAAAGATAAAACTAAAAAAGGTTTTACTTTAGTAGAATTATTAGCAGTAATAGTAGTTATTACTTTGATTTCTAGTGTAGGTATTATTACTTATTTGAAAACTATTAATAACTCTAAAAGTAAAGCTACTTTGCTTGCTATAAATAATATAAAGGAAGCAGCATATTTGTATAGTAAAGAAGGAACTGATGAGATAGAATGGGTTAATTCTTATGATGAAAATGGCAAAGAAAGTGGCAAATATGCTTGTGTAAGTGTGCAACAACTTATTAATAAGGGGTATTTTAAGGATAATTTCTTAGATAAAGAAATTTATAAGAATAGTAAAATAAATAAAAAGACATTTATAGAAGTTAGTATGGGAACTAATAATGATAATTTAAAAGTTGTAGTAAATAAGAGTAATGATACCGAAGATAAATGTATTGGTTCTGCTATTAATGGAAATCTTTTTCATTTGAAATTGGAAAATGATTCGAGAAGTTATACTGATACAATAAATTTAAAATTTTTACCAAAAGATAATGATATAACCCCTGCAAATTATGATGTTTTTATAGATGATTTAAGTACAAAAGAAACATCAACTACTGGAGAGGTTACTTTTAAAAAATTGAAAAATTCAACATCGTATAAGATAAAAGCTTGTATGACTACTGAAGATAATAATTATTATTGTGATTCCTTTGACATTTCTACAAAAGATTTTATCAAACCTAAATTTACTATTGATTCTGGATGGAGCAAAGAAAAAACAATTAATATAAATTATTATGATACAAATATTTTTGGGAAGGGAAGTCATTATTTTACTAGTGAAGTAAGTGGAAAAGTGGAAAGTGATAGTGTTTATAGCTGTGATAATGAAGATTCAACTTGTAATTCAACTCCAACAAATGAGATAGTATCTGGTAAAAAATATAAGTTAAATGGCAATGTGATTTCTTTTACTACTACTGATAATATAGATAAAGGAGTTTCTAAAAAATTAATAGCGATTATAAAAGATCCTGCAAGTAATTCTGATGAAAGCTCTGGGACAGTAAAGAAAATAGATAGAGTACCTCCAACTTGTCAAATTTTGAATGCTCCTAGTGGATGGGTTGGTAAAAACTTTGAATTAAAAAGTTCGTGTAGTGATAGTGGCAGTGGATGTTCCAAAAATAGTTATGTTGCTAAAGTTAGTACTTCTAACAAACAAACAATAGAAGTAAGCGATAAAGTTGGAAATACAAGTACTTGTTCAGCTTATGTTATGGTTGATACTACACCACCTACTTGTAATGTTTCTGTAGATGGAGGAGTGAAAGGAAATCAAATAAATAATACTAACGAATATTGGTATAAAGAGGGAACTTCTAGTTCTAATCCTGTTAAAGTTACTATTGGATGTAAGGATGAAAATGGTTGTGAACGAGATAGCGTTTCAGGTGGTAGTTTTTATACGGATGGAGAACATAAGTATAGTAAGGAAATTAAGGATAAATTTGGAAATACAACTACATGTAGTGGGGCAATTAAAATAGATACTAAAAAACCTAGTTGTACTAATAGTGGTGGAAGTAGTGAATGGACTAATACAGATGTTACCATTCAAGGAATATGCAATGATAATGGTGGTAGCGGATGTGTTAAGATAGATGACTCATATGACGATGATGGAAATGTTTCAAAAATTATTAGAAACGAAGGAGAACATACAAAACTTTCACCTGGTACTGTCTATGATAAGGCAGGAAATCCCACTTTGTGTAAGAGTGATAGAACTGTTAAAATTGATAAAACCAAACCAACATGCACAGTTAGTAGTAGCAATAGTAACTGGACGAAGAATAATGTTAAAGTAACTGGAACGTGTAGTGATGATAAAAGTGATTGTGTGAAGAAAACGATTTTTGTAACGGAAAAAAGTACTATGAATGATGATGTTTCGCCTGGTACAGTTTATGATAAAGCTGGTAATAAAGAAGCATGTGGTACTAAAAGAGTAAAAATTGATAAAACACCACCTAGAATAAGCAAAATTCAAAGAGCTACATCTAAACCAACTTCTGGAAATGGTAAAACAGCTTGCAAAGATGCTTCAAATTCTTCATATTATTATTATTTCGAAATATCTGATAATGATTCTGGTTTGAAAAAAGGTGAATTTAAATGGAGTACAACAAGTAGTCCGAATGCTGGACAACCAACATCAAGAAGTGGAAAATCACATTGGGAATGTATCGGAACATCGGCAAGTAGTGTGGGAAATTTGAAACTAACATATGAAATTTGTGATGTTGCAGGTAATTGTATAAAAAAATAGTAGTTTAAATATCAAAATAAAAATGAGGTGGTTTGATTATATGTTAATAAAAAAAATTAAAAATATATTTAAAGGTAAAAAAGGTTTTACTTTAGTAGAATTATTGGCGGTAATAGTAGTTATTACTTTGATTTCTAGTGTAGGTATTATTACTTATTTGAAAACTATTAATAATTCTAAAAGTAAAGCGACTTTGCTGGCTATAAATAATGTAAAGGAAGCAGCATATTTGTATAGTAAAGAAGGAACTGCTGAGATAGAATGGGTTAATTCTTATGATAAAGATGGCAAAGAAAGTGGTAAATATGCTTGTGTAAGTGTGCAACAGCTTATTAACAAAGGATATTTTAAGGATAATTTCTTAGATAAAGAAATTTATAAGAATATTAAAATAAATAAAAAGACATTTATAGAAGTTAGTATGGGAACTAATAATGATAACTTAAAAGTTGTAGTAAATAAGAGTAATGATACCGAAGATAAATGTATTGGTTCTGCTATTAATGGAAATCTTTTTCATTTGAAATTGGAAAATGATTCGAAAAGTTATACTGATACAATAAAATTGAATGTTTCAAAAAAAGATACGAATAAGGTTGTTGAAAAATATACTGTTTCTATAGATGGTGGTGTAGAAGAAGAATCAACTACTGGAAAGGTTATTTTTACAAATTTGAAAAATTCAACATCGCATGAGATAAAAGCTTGTATGATAGATCAATATAATAATTACTATTGTGATTACTTTGCCATTTCTACAAAAGATTTTATCAAGCCTGAATTTACTATTGATCCTGCTGGTTGGAGAAAAGAAAAAACAATTAATATAAAATATGATGATACAAATATTTGGGGGAAGAATGGAAGTCATTATTTTACTAGTGAGGTAAATGGAACCATTAATAATGGAACTGTTTATAGGTGTAATGATGATTATTCAGTTTGTAGTTCAAATTCAGATGGGATAGTAGAATTTGGTAAAAATTATAAGTTAAATGGCAAGGAGGTTTCTTTTACGACTACTGATAATATAGAAAATAAAGTTTCTAAAAAATTAACAGCGATTATAACAGATCCTACAAATAATTCTGGTGAAAACTCTGGGACAGTAAATAAAATAGATAATATAGCACCAATTTGTAATGCTAGTAGTAGTAACAGCAGTTGGACTAATCAGGCTGTTACTATAAGTAGTACATGTGATGATGGCAATGGCAGTGGGTGCAAGAAAACAATATTTACTAAAAAAATTGATGAGGAGTTCGTTGGGAATGCCTCTATTGAAGTAATTGATAAGGCTGGTAATATTAGTACTTGTAAAGCACCTGTTATGATTGATAAAACTGCACCGACATGTACAGTTAGTAGTAGTAATAGTAAATGGACTAATCAAGATGTTACAGTAACTGGAACGTGTAGTGATAGTAAAAGTGATTGTAAAGCCAAAACAATTTCTGTAACAAAAAACAGTAATATTGATGATGATGTTTCACCTGGTACAGTTTATGATAATGCTGGTAATAAAACGCAATGTGGTACTACTAGAGTAAAAATTGATAAAACTCCACCTGTTGCTAAAATTGGTCATGATGATGATAATTATACATTGACGGATGAATCCACAGATAGTGGCGGTTCCAAAATAGTTAGTTCTAGTTGGAGTGGAAATGTTACTAATATTAACAAAGGAAATGCAACTTCTAATGGTAATGGTGGTAAAGCAACCCTTAAGGTTAAAGATGGGGCTGGAAATTGGTCCAAACCAACTTCTATATCTGTTTACAAGTATTGTAGCAAAACTCATGTTAATCAATATAAGCCTGATAATGTTGATGATGTTAAAGTTGAAGCCTATTATTGGGGGGGAAAACAAGATTCTTGCAATGGCTCTGAACGAAAATATACTAATTTTAAAGAATATGGTTGTAGATGTGAGTTAGATGACCATAATAAAAAATCTTGTGGTTCTGGTAATCAATGGGAATATACTAAAACAACTCATCCAAGCAAAACAGCAGTTATTAAATATGATTCAAATGATTCTTGTAATGGAAATTTAGTTAATAATATAAGAGGTGTTTGTACTAATGGAAAAATTACTAAAAAGAACAATACTTTATATTATCATGGCTTATGGTGGTTTTGGTGGGGAACTCAACCATCTGAAAATTCCAATGTTATAAAGGTTCCGGGTCCAGACTATCCTTGGACTATTAGTTCAGATCGTAAAAGTCATAAATATAGTGCAACTAATAGTTTGTATGATATTTGTGTAAAAGCATGTGGAATTAAATATGGCACAAATTGAAATAAATTGTTTAAATTTATGAAAAATATGATATAATATTTATGTCTTGTAGAAATATATATTAAAAAGAACACATTAAAGATTTATTAATTATAATCTTTATGTGTTTCTTTTATAAGTTTAGGAGGAAGTATATGAAGAAAATAGATAATGCTAATCTTAATATAAATAATGTTGGAGAAAAGTTAGAATTATATGGTTGGGTTGGTAGAAAAAGAGATTTAGGTGGACTTATTTTTATTGACCTAAGAGATAGAAGTGGTATTATACAGCTTGTTATTAATCCAGATAATAAATATTATGAGCTAGCTAGTAGTCTTAAGAATGAATATGTTATAAGAGTTGTTGGAAATGTATCTAGGAGAGAAAAAGCTAATCCTAATATTAAAACTGGTGAGATTGAGGTTGAGGTATTAGAGTTAGAAGTTATAAATAGTGCAGATGAGTTACCTTTTACTATAAGTGATGATATTAATGCATTAGAAGATACAAGACTTAAATATAGATATTTAGATCTTAGAAGACTTGATTTAAAGGAAAAAATTATTACACGTTCTAATATAATGAAAAGCGCTAGAGAGTATTTAGCAGATAGTGGATTTATTGAGATAGAAACACCAGTACTTTGTAAATCTACTCCAGAAGGAGCTCGTGATTATTTAGTACCTTCCCGTGTTAATAAAGGGCAGTTTTATGCTTTACCACAATCACCACAAATATTCAAACAATTATTAATGGTTGCTGATTTTGAAAAATATTATCAGATTGCTAAGTGTTTTAGAGATGAAGATTTAAGAGCTGATCGTCAGCCTGAGTTTACACAGATAGATGTTGAGGCTAGTTTTGTTAATGAAGATGATATTATGAAGATTGGTGAAGAGTTAGTAGCACATATTTTTAAAAGTGTTAGGGGTATTGATATTAAATTACCTCTTATGAGAATGAAATATGATGATGCTATAGATAAATATGGTAGTGATAAACCAGATTTAAGATTTTCAATGCCAATTATAGATATTACAGATGTTTTTAGAGATACAGATATAGTGTTTTTAAAAAAAGTTATAGATGAAGATGGAATTATAAATTGTTTAGTTGTTAAGGATAAGGCTAGTGATTATTCTAGGAAGATGATTGATAAATTAACAGATTATGTTAAAACTTATAAAGCTAGTGGTCTTGCTTATTTAAAATATAATGATGAATTAACAGGAAGTTTAAAAGGACTTAGTATAGAAGAGAGTAATGAATTAATTAGTAAGTTAGAGCTAGAGAATAATGATTTAGTATTAATTGTGTCTGGTAAGAAAGATATAGTTAAGACTAGTCTTGGAAGTTTAAGATGTAAATTAGGAAAAGAGCTTGGACTTATTAAGAATGATGAATATAAACTATTATGGGTTACTGATTTTCCAGTATTTGAATATAGTGAGTTAGAGGGAAGATTTTTAGCGTGTCATCACCCATTTACAGCACCTAAAGATAGTGATGTAGATAAGCTTCTTACAGATAAAGCTAATTGTTATGCTAAAGCTTATGATATAGTTATTAATGGTTATGAAGCTGGTGGTGGTTCTATTAGAATTCATGATCAAGAAATTCAGAAGATAATGTTTGAAGCTTTAGGCTTTAGTGATGAAGAAGCATATAAAAGATTTGGTTTCTTTATAGATGCCTTTAAATATGGTACACCACCTCATGGAGGTTTTGCTTTAGGTCTTGATAGACTTACAATGCTTCTTACTAATACAGATAATATTAGAGATGTTATAGCATTTCCTAAGACAGCTAGTGCTTCTTGTTTGATGTCAGAAGCTCCTAATGTTGTAGATAAGAAGCAACTTGATGATTTAGGAATAGAACTTATAAGTAAAAAATAATATTAATTACTAGACATATTTATTACTTTAGTAAATATAGTATAATGAGGTGATAATTATGGCTAGAGAATTACCAAAGATGTATCAAAATAAGATAAATAAGCCGATAAATAGTATTCAAAAGGTATATA
The DNA here is from genome assembly GCA_934149245.1 of uncultured Bacilli bacterium. Classification (GTDB taxonomy): domain Bacteria; phylum Bacillota_I; class Bacilli_A; order RF39; family UBA660; genus RUG11198. The sequence goes on from CAKPER010000022.1 coordinate 10,443, forward strand.
GTAGTATAAATGAAAGTGAAGATAGACATACTAGCAATAGATATTCTTCTATTTCGATTGATAAAAAGATTGATAATATATTTAATAGTGCTGATTATGTTTATAAGGCTGATGTTAAGATAGTTACAGATAATGATGAAGTTATGAGTAGAAGAATAGTTGCTAGAAATAAAAATAATTTAATTACAATAGATAATGAATTTATTCCTATTAGTAGTATTAGGGATATATATAAATGATATAGAAGAAGGTGTAGGATGTGAATAAAGAATTAGAAGAATTTAATAATAGTTTAAAAGATAAAAAAGTTGCTGTAATAGGAGCTGGTGTTAGTAATCTACCTCTTTTTTCTTATCTTAATGAAGTGGGAGCATTAGTTACTTTGTTTGATAAAAAGAAATTAGAAGATTTATCTAGTAGTGTTAAAGATTGTATTTCAAAATATAAGATTAATTTGTCTTTAGGAGATAATTATTTAGGGAATTTAGTAGGATTTGATGTTATTTTTAGAAGTCCTAGTTGTCTTCCAACTAATCCTTATTTAGCTCGTGAGGTAGAGAGAGGAGCAGTTGTTACAACAGAGGTAGCTGAGGTTGTTAGATTAGCACCTTGTAAAGTTATTGGAGTTACTGGTAGCGATGGAAAGACGACAACAACAACCTTAATAGCAAAGATGTTAGAAACACTTGGGTATAGAGTTTTTTTAGGTGGAAATATAGGTAAGCCAATATTTACAAGTATTAAAGATATGAAGAGTGATGATATAGTTGTTTTGGAATTATCTAGTTTTCAACTTATGGATATGGAGGTCTCTCCTGATATTTCAGTTATTACTAATATAAGTCCTAATCATTTAGATATACATGGTACTTATCAGGAATATATAGATGCTAAGAAAAATATTTTTAAGCATCAAAATAGTGCTGGGATTGTTGTATTAAATTATGATGATGAGTTAGTAAGAAGTTTTGATAAAGAGGCTAGGGGAGAGGTTAGGTATTTTTCTGGCAGGACTAATCTTGATGATAGTTATGTTTTAGAGGGAGAGTATATTAAATATAATGATGAGATTATAATAGATACTAAAGATTTAAAAATTAGAGGTAGACATAATTATATTAATATATGTACTGCTCTTAGTGCTATTCATGATTATGTAGATTTAGATAAAGTTTTACCTATGCTTAAGAGTTTTGGTGGAGTTAATCATAGGATAGAGTTTATTAGAGAGTTAGATGGTGTTAAATGGTATAATGATTCTGCTAGTAGTACTCCTACTAGAACGATAGCAGGAATTAGAGCTTTTTCAGAGCCTATTGTTTTAATAGCAGGAGGTTCTTCAAAAAATATATCTTATGCACCATTAGCAAAGCCTATAATAGATAATGTTAGTAAGTTAATATTATTTGGGGCTACTAAGAATAAAATATATGATGCTGTTATGGAAGAGGTAAGAAGGAATAATAGTGATTTAAAAATTTATGTATTAGATACTCTAGAGGAAGTTGTTAGTGTTGCTAAGGAAATTAGTGTTCCTGGAGAAGTAGTGTTATTTTCACCAGCATCAGCAAGTTTTGATATGTTTAAAAATGCTTATCAAAGAGGTGATTTATTTAAAGAAATGGTTAATAAATTGTAGTTTACAAAAAACCAAAATTTTTACTTGACAAAGTAAGTAAAATAGAGTACAATTTTGAAATAGTTGAGGAGGAGAATACATGTCAAAAGATGAAAAAGTTTATTTAACCGATGAAGGTTTTTTAGAATTAGAACAAGAATTAAATGAATTAAAGAATGTTAAACGTCCTGCTGTTATAAAGGCTTTAAAGGAAGCTAGAGCTTTGGGAGATTTGTCTGAAAATGCTGATTATGATGCTGCTAGAAATGAACAAGCTCAAGTTGAAGGTCGTATTTTAGAATTAGAAAAAATTATGGAAAATGTTGAAATAATTGAAAAAGGAAATACAGATACAGTAAGCCTTGGAATGACAGTTAAGGTTAATTATATAGATGATGATGACGATGAAATAGAAGAATATCGTATTGTTGGATCTAAAGAAGCTGATCCATCTAATAATAAGATTTCTAATGAGTCACCATTAGCACGTGCTATTATGAATGCTAGAGTTGGAGATATTTGCTCTGTTGAAAGCCCTAATGGTACTTATGATGTAAAAATAGTTGAAATATTGTAGGAGGAATTATGAAAAAAGAAGTAAAGTATTCTGTAGTTGGAGAAGAATGGAAGAATAAAAAGGATGAGGCTTTTAAAAGTGTTAGTAAAAATGCTAAAGTAGATGGTTTTAGAAAAGGAAAAGTTCCTAGAAAAATATTTGAAAAGAATTTTCCTGGAAAAATAGAGATGGAAGCTGCTAATAAAGCTGTTGATAGCAAGTATATGGAAGTTATTAGTAGTGATGAATACAAGTTAGCATTACAACCTGAAGTATCTATAACAAAGTTAGATGATGATGGTGTAGAGTTTACTTTTACATTAGTTTTACAACCTGAAGCTAAATTAGGAAAATATACAAACTTAAAAGCTAAGAAAAAAGCTGTTAAGGTTGGTAAAGATGAGATTCAAAGTAAGATTGATGAATTACTAAAGAATTATGCTGAACTAGTTGTAAAAGAAGATGGAGAAGTTGAAGTTGGTGATGTTGCTGTTATCGATTTTGAAGGATTTAAAGATGGTGTAGCATTTGAAGGTGGAAAAGGAGAAAATTATTCTTTAGAAATTGGAAGTAATACTTTTATTCCAGGTTTTGAAGATAGCGTAAAAGGTATGAAATTAGGTGAGACTAAAGATATTAATTTAACTTTTCCTAAGGATTATGGTGTAGATGAACTTGATGGTGCTGAGGTAGTATTCAAGGTTACTGTTAAAGAGATAAAAAGAAAAGTTATGCCTGAATTAGATGAAGATTTCTTTGCTGACTTAGGTATGGAAGAAGTTACTAATAAAGAAGAATTAGAAGCTAAAATAAAAGAAGAATTAAAAGATAACTATGAAAAAGAATATGAACGCGAATATGTTGATGAATTATTAAAAGAAGCTGTTTCTGATATGGAATGCGATATTGATGATAAGATAGTTTTAGCAGAAGCTAATGGAATGTATGAAGACTTTATAAAGAGTCTTGAAAGTCGTGGCTTAAATGAAGAGATGTATTTAAGTTTTGCTAAGACTACAAAAGATGATATTTTAGAACATATGAAGGATGAAGCTTTAACAAGATTACAAAATACATATTTAATCGATGCTATTATAAATAAAGAGAATATAGATATTACTGATGAAGAATCTAAGAAAGAACTTGCTTCTATGGCTAAAGAATATAACATGATGGAAGAAGATTTACTTAATGCTATTGGTGGCGAAGAGATGTTTAAACATGAATTAAAGGTTAGAAAAGTAATAGATATTCTTAAATCTAAAGATAAAAAAGAAAGTAAGTAAAATTAAGTTCTTCCTTGTGTATGCTAGTCATATACGAGGAAGTTTTTTTGTAAACATGTAGGGAAAATAATAGTTAAAAAGCAATTACTTTGGTATAATTATAGCTAGATGTAGGTGATGAAGTGTAATGAAAATTAGTGAAGTAGATAGAAATAAACTAGCTCCTATGATGAGGCATTATGTAGAACTTAAAGATAAATATAAGGATGTTATACTTATGTATCGTTTGGGAGATTTTTATGAGATGTTTTTTGAAGATGCTGAGGTTGTTAGTCATGATTTAGAGCTTACTTTAACAGCAAGAAATGCTGGTTTGGAAGAGAAAGTTCCTATGTGTGGAGTACCTCATCATTCTGTAGATATTTATATAGATAAACTAATTAAATTAGGATATAAAGTTGCTATTTGTGAACAGTTAGAAGATCCTAAGAAATCTAAAGGAATAGTAAAAAGAGATGTTACAGAGGTAATTTCTTCAGGTACAATTATTAATTCTAATAGCTTAGAAGAAAAAGAAAATAATTATATTGGAAGTATTTATGATTACGAATATTGCTATGCTATTGTTTATGCTGATATAACAACTGGAGAGTTACATGCTGAGATAATTAATCATGATATTAATAAATTGATAAATGAAGTAATATCTTTTGGACTTAAGGAGGTAATTGTTAATTCAGTTATTAGTCCTACTGTTATAAAGACTTTGAAAGAGCAATATAGACTTACTGTTACTATATCTGATGCAATACTAGAGGATGATAATTATAAATTTTGCTATGATAGTATAACTGATTTGAGATATGTTACAGCTATTAATCATTTACTTTATTATTTAGTTGTTGAACAAAAAAGAACATTATCACATTTACAGAAGGTTATAATAAACGAGGATAATAATTTTTTAAGAATGGATATTCATACTAAAAGAAATTTAGAGTTAACAGAAAGTTTGAGACTTCAAGATAGAAATTATTCTTTGTTATGGCTTTTAGATAATACTAAGACAGCTATGGGGAGTAGAAAATTAAGACAATGGATAGAAACTCCTTTGGTAGAAAAGAAGAAAATAGATAAAAGATATAATATAGTTAGTAAATTGATTGATGAATTTATTTTATGTGAAGATTTGAGAAAAAACTTATATGAAGTATATGACTTAGAAAGATTATCTGGTAGAATTGCTTTAGGGAATGCTAATGCTAGAGATTTAATTCAGTTAAAAAATTCTTTGAAAGTTTTACCAGTTATAAAGCAGATGTTAAAGGAAATTAACTTTTATTATGACATAGATACTTTGGATAGTTTATATAAACTTCTTGATAGTGCAATCTATGAGGAACCACCAATTACTTTAAAAGAGGGATATTTAATTAAAGAAGGATATTCGAAAAAGTTAGATGAGTTAAAATCTCTTAGAAGTAATGGTAAGGAGTTCATTAGTAAATTTGAAATTGAAGAACGTGAGAGAACAGGAATAAAGAATTTAAAAGTTGGATTTAATAAAGTATTTGGCTATTATATAGAGGTTAGTAAAGGACAACTTAGTCAAGTTACTGATGATATGGGTTATATTAGAAAACAAACTTTGGCTAATTGTGAGAGATTTATTACTAATGTCTTAAAAGAAAAAGAAGATTTGATTTTATCATCTGAAGAGAAAATTATTAATTTAGAATATGAATTATTTATTGCAATTAGAGATAAGATTAAGAAGTTTATTCCTAAACTTCAGAGAACAGCTAAGGCTATTAGTGAGGTTGATGTTCTTCAGAGTTTTGCTTTAGTAAGTGAGAAATATAATTATGTTAGACCAACTTTAACCCTTGATCATAGTTTGAAACTTATTGATTCTAGACATCCTGTTGTTGAGAGGGTTATTAAAGATGATTATGTCGCTAATGATATAGTTATGGATAATGGAGTATCAACTTTCTTGATAACGGGACCTAATATGGCTGGTAAAAGTACTTATATGCGTCAGCTTGGTATTATTGTTATAATGGCTCAAATTGGTTGTTTTGTTCCAGCTAAAGAAGCTAAAATGCCAGTATTCGATCAGATATTTACAAGAATTGGAGCGTCAGATGATTTAGTTAGTGGTGAATCTACTTTTATGGTTGAAATGCTAGAGGCGGCAAATGCGATAAAAAATGCAACAAAGAATAGTTTGATACTTTTTGATGAGTTAGGTCGTGGAACAGCTACTTATGATGGTATGAGTCTGGCACAGGCTATATTAGAATATACACATGATATGATAGGATGTAAAACTTTGTTTTCTACGCATTATCATGAACTTACTAGTTTAGAGAAAAACTTAAGGTATTTGAGAAATAAGCATGTATCAGCTACGGAAGAGGATGATAATATTATTTTCCTACATAAGGTATTAGATGGTTCTGTTGATAAGAGTTATGGTATTAATGTTGCAAAATTGGCAGGATTACCAACAGAAGTCATAACAAGAGCATCTGAAATACTTGCAACTTATGAAGAAATGGATAATGATGATAATCGTAAAGAAATTTCAATTCAAACAAGTTTGCCTTTAGATATTATGTCTAAAAAAAGTGAAATAGAAGAAATATTAAGGAGTACTAATGTTTTGGAACTTAGTCCAATAAAGGCACTTAATTTGTTATATGAATTAAAGGAGAAACTTAAGTAATGAAAAATAAAAAGAATAATAATAGTATTAGTCTTAAAAAGATTTTAATAGTGTTTTTAATGACGATGGCATCAGGGGCGATTTTTGTTTTTAACTATTCACCAGTTAGTTCCCTGTCTTTTCAAAGCAGTAATGAAGTTTATAGATTATTGAATGAACTTAAAGAATCTATGACTAATTTTGATATATCACTTTTGTTTTTAACATTATTTATTGCTTACTTTTATTATAAAGTGTTGGATTTAGAAAAGTTAAAACTAAGAGAAAAAATATATTTAGTTTTTGTTGCACTTGTTTTTAGCTGTATTAATATTATAGGTAAAAACTTATCTATTGATAATAGTTTAAGATCATTAACATCAACGAATGCCCAAATCGTTAAATCAGTTTTATTTATGTTAGGGTATACTTGTCTTAATTATGGAGCACTTTTGTTTATTATGCACCTTATTCAAATGATTAGTAACAATAAAAATTCACGTGGTAATAATAAAAAAAATGATTCTAAAAGTAGGGGAGTTGTTAAGAAATTTTTAAATAAACATTATATTATTATTAGTGGTTTGGTAATATTATTATTGTGGATTCCTAAGATGATTATATATTATCCTGGTGTTGCTAGTGGTGATACTGTTGATTCTTTAGCTCAGTTTTTTAATATTAAAAGTATGTGTTGGAGTGCTAGGGCTATAAATTTAGTGAATGATAATATTATTATTAATAAACATCATTCTGTTTTTTTTACAATGTTATTTGGAATATTTGTGTCACTGGGTAAAGAAATCTATTCTTATAAATTAGGAATGTTTTTATTTATAATATTTCAGACTATTTTGACTCTTATTGCATTTTTGTTTTTGATTAAGAGTATGAAGAAAAATAATATTCCTAGTCTTGTTATTGCGTTTTCTGTAATATTTATAGGTGGTTCTTCTATTATATCAAGTTATGTTATAGCGGCTATTAAAGATACTATTGGGGCTTGTTTTGTTTTGATTTACAATATATTATTGTTATCTATTATAGTCGATGGCGATAAATTCTTTAAAAATATTACTCAACAGATATTTTTTGCTTTTTCTTTATTGATAATTTTACTAATAAAAAGTAATAGTTTATTTATAGTTGGAGTATCTTCTTTTAGTTTACTAATTTATTTGTTTAAGAAGAGTAGGGAATGGATGAAAAAAATGATAATAGTATTACTTGTCCCTATTGGTATTTTTTTTGTTTATGACAAAGTAATTTTGCCTTATTTTGAGGTGACAGGTACTAATAAAAAAGAATCATATTCAATTCCTTTTATGCAAATATCTAGACTTGCTCACAATAATGAAACTGCTATAACTGAAGAAGATCAAGAAATCATTGATAAAGTTTTAAGTTATAGTGCTGTTAAAAATTCTTATGATCCAGAGCTTGCTGATGGAGTTAAAAATACTTTTAAAAAAGATGTAACAGATAAAGAGTTTAATGATTTTTGGAAAGTTTATTTTAAGTATTTGAAAAAGTATCCTCGAGTTTATGTCGCAGGTTTTGTTAATAGTACATATGCTTATATTTATCCAAATGCTGGTGAGACTAAAGGACTTTTAGAAATTGATTATAGAATTGGTGAAAAAACAAAATTTAAATTAGTTAATCTTACAGAATTTTCAGATTTTAGATTAATAATGGAATGTTTTGATGAGATTAAAACTAAATTACCAATATTTAGTTTATTTAATCATGTTGCATATTATGATTGGTTTTTATTATTAAGTATGATTTTAGTTATTATAAAAAAAAGATATAAATATTTAATTCCTATGATGAGTTTATTTGCAATTTTTATTTCAAGTATGATTTCTCCAGTGAATGGTAGTTTTAGATATATATTGGCAATAGTATTTTGTATGCCTTTAATATTAAGCATAGACTTAATAATGTTAAAAGAAAAAAAGTGATAATAAATGGAAGTTTACATAATATATATTATAGGAACTAACAGAATAATATCTTTTTTCGTAAGTTTTCTTGTTTTTTCGTAAGTTTTCTTGTTTTTTCGTAAGTTTTCTTGGGTTTTTTCTGACTTATAATCTATATTATAGTTATTACTGTCTATATAATTTCTAATATCACTTAAGTTATATATTTGGATATATAATGACTAACGGCCTCTATATTTTCGACTTTAGATACTGTCGTATAGCCTAATTTATAATTATCTAAGTTATATACCTTGTTTATTGTTTTCTATTATACTCTCCCCCCGTATATGGATTTATAGCAGGGGAGAGAGACCAATTTTTTACATCGGAGAAAACTCCGTGAAAGTGAATTCGTCCAGACTTATGTAGTTCTGGTATAATTAAGTATCTCATTTCTGGATTTCTTTTTCTTTGATAATCTAACCATGATTTAAGTTTTTTAGTTACTTTTTTAGTTGAGAATAGGAATTCTCAACTAATGTATTGTCAAAGGTTAAGGTTACAAATGAAATTGATAGTATTATTATATTTTTCTATTTCTTCTTGTGTGGAAGTGCCATTATGTATCACTTCCCTGCTCTTTTTATACAAATTATCCAAATACCTCAGAGTTAAAAATAAATTGTTAAATAACGAAAAAACAACTAACTTAATTAGTTGCTTTTTCTTCGCTATCTCCCCTACTTTCTTTAGGGGTAATTTTAATTAGCATTTCTTGATTGAATTTCAGCAATTTTGTCAAATACTTCTGATGCGTTTTGAGCATTAATTTCTGTATA
>CAKPER010000023.1 GCA_934149245.1 uncultured Bacilli bacterium
GTTTTTATATTGGAGGTTTAAATGTTAAATATTAATCAACTAAATTTAAAAAAGAAGAAATATATAATTTTTGATATGGATGGAACATTAATTGATTCTATTGGAGTGTGGAACAGAACAGATCAAAAATTAATTAAAGAATATGCAAATATAACTGTAGATTTAGAACTAATTCAACAAGAGAGGGATTACTTTCTTAACACTAACCATGATGGTGATATTTATTTAGCATATTGTGAATACTTGATTAATAAATATGAATTTAGTATTAAAGATGCAAAACAATTGCTTAAAGTCAGATGGGACAAATCAAGTGAAGTTTTAGAAAAAGAAATGGATTTTAAACCTGATGTTGTACCTTTAATATTAAAACTTAAAGAAATAGGATTTACAGTTGTTTTAGCAACTATGACTACACAAATTCAATTAGATATTTATAGTAAAAAAAATAAGAAAATGCTTCAACAAATGAATATCGAAGAAATTTTTGATTTTATTAAAACAAAAGAAGATGTAAAAAACAAAAAGCCACATCCTGAAATTTATTTAAAAATAATGAAACATTATAATGCAATCCCAGAAGAATGTTTAGTGTTCGAAGATTCATATACTGGGTTATTAGCAGGTAAAAATGCAGGTATTGAAGTTATAAACATCTATGATAAATATGCAAACTTAGATAGAGATAAAATCAACAAAATTGCAAATTATAGTATTATAAATTATAAAGAATTTATAGACTTGATAGATTCTTTATACTATAATATGGGGAAAATCAAATTGAAATCAAAAAAATATTAGAGCAAGTGAAACAAGAAATTTTGGTTCTTTGAAATTGCTCTTTTTTGTATAGATAACCAAAAATAGTGTTGTAAATTCTATTTTAGTATTAGTTCTTTTAATAAATTTCAACTGAGAAATAGCAACAATTTGATACATACTAAATAGAATTATAAATACTATATTGTAGTTGTATCACATGAAATTTTTAAGAGGTAAAATCAGTATTATAATATACTAGAAACGTGGACAGATAAAAAAACATAGAAATCATTCTTTTAGTATAGAAGCTATTATACTGTAAAATGGAAAATAAAAAAATTTGCAATGAGAAATTATATAATACCTAATTTTATTTTAGGATAAAAATAAAAAATAATTCCTACATTTCATTTACTAATTAAGTAAGCTTATGTATAATTAATATGAAAGTAGAATTTTAGATTATGTATGAAAGGAACGAATAATATGAGTGAATTTATAATAGAAAGCAAACCATCTAGAGAAGCTATAGATAAAAACGAGGCATTAGAAATAAAAAACAGCCTTTTAAATAATGGCTATTTAACTGCTAATGAAGCAAAATCTTTAATAGAGTGGGTAATAGAAGAATGTAGAAAAAAATTAGAACTAATGTCTGTTGATCTAGATACTGATTCATTAGATGGTTGGTGTGATTATTTTCAATATATGTCAATAAATTTTTTTGAACAAATAGGTTTGCCTGTTACTAAAAATAGAAGTTGTGATGCTTTCGGCTATAAATTTAATCATTATTTTGGCACAGTTATGTTTCCAATCATAAGTAATAATGGAATAAGTGGCAAAACTTATTTAATTGATGGAACTTATAAACAATTTTTCACCAAAGAAAGGTGTAATATATCTAGATATAATAAAACACGTTATTCAAGCATTATGAGAGAAGAAATTTCCGATAGCCCAGATATAGGTTATTTTGTTAAGGATAAATCCTTCGCAATAAACCTTATTAATAAGGGATATTTTGAACTAAACCAAAAAACAGCTATTAAATATGGAGAACCATTTTATTTATCTAGCCTAACAAGAGAAGAAATCAAAACTAACGACTTACATAAGGACTACTTAGAATGTATTATGAATAGTAGCAGTAATTATTCAGATTCTTTAACAGATGTAGAAGATTTTAACATAAAGTTGGAACCAAACAGACATAAATAAAAATATTATAGCTGATTATTTCTTTATTTCATCAGCATATAAAATTTTATTATCCCCATATTTGTCTCTTATTTTATCTATAGCTTTTTGTAATTTATCATTATTATTATCATTACTACCGTTATAATTCTTTTTATCAAATAAACTTAGCTGTTTATTATGGCATTTACTAACATTACCAACTCCTACACATAAAGCTCTAACAAACTCACCATCATTCCATAATTTATCAAATAAGCTACAAGCATAATTAAAAATTTCCTTATCACTATCAATTGCATTATTAAGCTTTAGCTGTTTACTATACTTTTTAAAGTTACTATATTTAATCCAAATATCAACAGAATTAGCATACAATTTTTTATTCCTAAGTCTCCTACCAGTCTCATTCGAAAGTAGTTTTAGAACCTTATAAAGTTCTTTTTTATCATTATAGTTATAAGGTAGAACTGAAGAACAAGAAATACTTTTTTGTTCTCTTTTTTTATCATATACCTCAGATTCATCAATACCATTAGCAAATTCCCAAATTAATTTTCCATGACTTTTAAATTTTTCTACTATAATATTTTTATCATAAGTAGCCAATTCTTTTATAGTATTTATTCCCATTTGTTTTAACCTTTTTGTTGTACTTTTTCCTACCATAAATAAATCATCTATAGGAAGAGGCCACATCTTAGTTTTAACCTCATAATCAAACAAAGTATGAACTCTATCTGGCTTTAAAAAATCAGATGCCATTTTAGCTTCAAGTTTATTATTTCCTATTCCAACATTAACAGTAAAGCCAAATAACTTCTTTACATCATTTTTTATCTTATAAGCAACTTTTATGGGATCACCAAATAATCTTTCTACATCTGTATAATCAAGAAAACATTCATCTATAGAATAACGTTCTATCTTATCAGTATAATTAAGAAGATAATTATACATTAAATTTGAATACATATTAAATATTTTAAAATTACTTTTATATACTTCAAGATAAGGACACTTCTTTCTAGCCATATACAAGGTATCTGTAGTCTTTACTCCAGCCCTTTTACAAGGATAACTTTTAGCAACAACAATACCCCTTCTAGCATCTTCATCCCCTGCAATAACAGCATATTTATTACGAATATCTATTTTTGAACCATTTTTTAACATCCATACAGCAGTCCACGAAAGAAAGGCATTATTAACATCGATATGCAAAATAATTCTCATACAATCACCCTCTAGATACATTATAACAAACATTTATTCGTTTTAAAACCTAAATTATATTAAGTTTAAGTATCAATTTATATAGTTTTATATTACATTTCTAAAATTATAAAGTGTAAACTAATAGCCAAAATGTTCTTTTAAAATATTATTTATGATATCATATATTTAAGAGAAATTTTAATTAATTCATTTCTCTTGTTGTATAAAAGTTAATAAATAAAGTTAATAAATAAAATTAATTATAAAATAAAATTTCTCATTATAAATACATTAAATAAGGAGGTATTATGGAAGAAAAAGCCTTAAAAGTATTACAAATATTAGAAGAAAATGGTTATGAAGCATACATAGTAGGAGGATACGTTAGAGATAAACTACTATCTATTGAATCAAATGATATAGATATTTGTACCAGTGCAACGCCTAAACAAATCAAGGAAATATTTAAATCATCTCAAAGCCCTAACTACGGTTCAATAAACATAATATATAAAAATACTAATTTTGATATAACAACATTCAGAAGAGATATAAAGTATTTAGATAATCGATTACCAGTCAAATTAAAATATATAAAAACATTAAAGAAAGATTTATTAAGAAGAGATTTTACTATTAATACCATATGTATGAATTCTAAGGGAGAAATAATAGATACTTTAAATATAATGGAAGATTTAAATCAAAAAGTTATAAGAACAGTTGGCAATCCAAGATATAAACTAAAGGAAGATTGCTTAAGAATATTAAGAGCAGTAAGATTTTCTACTATCCTAAATTTTGAGATAGAACCTAAAACAAGACATTATTTAACATCATATAGCTATCTTTTAAAAAAATTATCATTCCAAAGAAAAAAACAAGAGTTAGATAAAATATTTTCTAGCATTAATCAGGAGAAAGGAATAAAATTATTATTAGAATTAGGAATAGATAAATCTCTATCTCTCCCAAAACTAAAAACTATTGTTCCTTGTCGTGATATAATAGGAATTTGGGCTCAGCTAGAAGTTGATGATATTTATCCATTTACCAAAAATGAAAAAGATCAAATGAACCAAATAAGAAATTTCTTAAAACAAGATATTTACAATAAATATAATATATACAAATATGGACTTTATATATCAACTGTAGTATATCAAATAAAAAAAGAAGATATTTCTACTTTAAACAAAGTATACAAAGAGCTGCCAATTCATTCTCAATCTGACCTTTCCGTAAAGCCCTTAGATATAGCAAGTATTTTACAAAAAGAACCAGATAATTACATAAAAAATATAACCATTGATTTAGAAAAACAAATATTATTAGGAAACTTAGAAAATGATTATGAAAGTATCAAAAAATATATTTTAAATTATTATGCTAACGAAAGCAAAAAAAGCTAACATTTTATTTTAAATAATAAGAAAAATAACTTAACAAAAAAGAAAATTTATTATATAATCTTTATGCAAAGGGATGATAGGATATGAAGAAATTTAAAAAGATACTAAACATATTAAAAGTATTAGGTATTATAATAGTAATTATTTTAGTAGCAGTTTTTTCTTTATCTTATACTATAAACAAAAATAGTAATTATCAAGAAAAGATTATAAAAGAAATAAAAAATAATTATTCAACTACTGATAATATTGAATATGCTAATCTATATGGTAATTATTATATTTTTACCACTAAAGAAAAAGTTATAGTACTAAATAAAGAATTTAGAGAAGTAGCAAGTGAAGATAAATCTCAGTTAGCTGAAAATAAAAATGATTATCAATTAATTTATAAAGCTAATAAATTAATGTATGAAGAGACTATCTTATCAAAAAAAGCTGTAACATATAAATATTATGATTCTAAAACTTATAAACAGTTATCAAAAATAACTTTGGAGAGATAAATGAAAGATAATATTTTAAAATATCTAACAGAAAAGCCTCTTATCATTCCTAAAGTCCTATTCAAAAATTATAAAAAATTAAACATAACAGAAGAAGAACTAATTGTAATAGTATATTTAATTAATATAGGAAAAAAGATATCTTATAATCCCAAAGTGATAGCAGAAGAACTTGATATGGATAAATATAAAGTTATGCAAATTTTAAATAATTTATCAGAAAAAAAATTAATAAATGTTGATGTTGAAAAAAACTCAAAAGCTTTAATGGAAGAGTATATTTGTTTTGATATGCTATATAACAAATTATTTAATTTGATTATAGATGATGAAATATCAAATCAAGTTGATAATACTGATTTATTTAGCTTATTCGAGAAAGAACTTGGTCGCACTTTGTCTCCTATGGAATGTGAAATAATAAAAGAATGGAAAAATAGTAACTATACAGAAGAACTAATAAGAGAAGCCTTAAAAGAAGCTATATATAATAATGTTAGAAATTTGAAATATATAGATAGAATATTATATACTTGGCAGACAAAAGGTATAAAAACCAAAGCAGATATAATAAAAGATAAAAGACAATACAGAAAGCCTGTTTCAACAATAGCTGATGTTTTTGACTATAATTGGTTAGAAGATGAGTAAAATGAATAGTAGAACCTTAAGAATAACAAATTATTTAGATGAAATATTTCCAAATGCCTATTGTGAATTAAATTATACAAAAGATTATGAATTGTTAATAGCAATTGTTTTAAGTGCTCAGACCACAGACAAAAGAGTTAATAAAGTAACTAACGTTCTTTTTAATAAATATAAAACACTAGAAGAATTAGCACATGCTGATATTAAAGATATAGAAAATATCATAAGAGAAATTGGTACCTACAAAAAGAAAAGCATTTTCGTAAAAGAAATAGCCACCGCGCTTATAAAAGATTATAATGGAAAAGTTCCTAATAACAGAGATTATTTAAAAAAATTACCTGGAGTAGGAAATAAAACTATTAACGTTTTTTTAGCAGAATTTTATAATGTACCAGCTATTGCTGTAGATACCCATGTTGAAAGAGTATCAAAAAGATTAAGACTATGCTCTACTACTGATAATGTAGAACAAGTAGAAAAAAAACTTCAGAACCAATTTCCAAAGGAAAAATGGATAAAACTTCATCATCAACTAATATTTTTTGGACGTTATCATTGTAAGGCAAAAAAGCCAAACTGTGATAATTGTCAAATTAAAGATTTATGTAATTATTATCAAAAAACATTATAAAGTTTTCAACAATTCTGTGGAAAACTAATTTTATATATTTAGATATAGTCAAAAGAAATAAAAAAAGAATAAAAGGTGATAAAAATGCAAAAAGCTGATATAGACAAAATGAAAAAGATAGCTCATGAGATAATTGATAGTGAAGTTAAAAAATACAATATGAAAATGGAGGTTTTTCCTGTAACTTTTGTTGAATATTGTAAAAATGAAATTTTTAATAAAAAATATAGTCTTCAAAGAAAAGTAAATCTTGTTAAAGAGGCTAGAAATAATTATGGATTTAATACTATATATTCTAATATTTTTGTTTTTTTAAGTACCATAAATTCACATACATTAAAGAAACTAGGAAAAAATAATGATAGTAATATTTTAGATCTCGTAGTAACTTGTTTTCACGAAGCTAGACATACTGTTCAAATAAGATTTAATGCCTTTAGTTATGAAGGATTTTTGCGTGACATAGAAGATACAATTCGTGCTTTTTTACCTGAAGATTATGAATCAAATCATGATAAATATTCTTTCGAGATAGGAGCAAACTTATATGGCGTAGCTGAGGCAAAAAAGTACTTACAAAAAAACTATCCAGAAATTTACGAAAATAACAAAAATACATTAGAGTGGAGAGAAAAATCTTATAGATACGACTACCTAACATATGATGCTGTTAATACAGTAGATAGGTTTTTTGATATCTTAAAAAGGAAAAAGGTATCTCCATTATCAACTAGTGTTATGGCATTAAGATTATTTTTTAATGAAGATAAATCCTTAAGAAAAATAGAAGATATTATTTATGAAATGAATAATAATCCTTGTTATGTATATTTAGACAAAAAAGTTGTGTATACCTTTATATCATCTCGATACTTTTTGCAAAACACTAATATTAATAAACTTTCTATTCAAGAATTAGATTTATTAAAAGAATCACTGGATTATACCAATCAAGTTTATCAAAATCAAGAAAAAACTATTGAAAAAGCCTACCATGATAAAATAATAAATAAATTAAAATTCTTAAAAAATCAAAAATCTCTTCTAGAAAAATTAACAGATATTGATAAGATTACTAGTGAAATTTCAGAAAGTTTAAGTATTAGGAGAAGACTTGATATTCTAGAAACGGGAAGAGATGAAAAGAAAAGGAAACAACATATATCTAGTGTTGAAGAAAATTTAGAAAAAGTAACTAATGAATTATCTCAAAGAAAAAGATAAATAAATTGTCACTTTTAATTAACAAAGAGGTGTAAAATGCTTGACTACGTAATTATATTATTATTAATAATTTTGATTATCTTAGCTATCATTTCAATTTCTAAAAATGTAAATGAGGCTAAAATAACTGAAAGACTTGGCAAACTAGAATCAACTACTATAAAAGAATTGTCAAATTTTCAGATAGAACTTATGAAAACAATGAATAATGAATTTGATAAAACCAATGAAATGTTAGAGTACAGACTAATGACAATGAATGAAAAAGTAAATGAAAGGTTGGATCAAAATTTCAACAAAACTAACAGAACATTTACTAGTATCTTAGAAAGACTTTCAAAAATAGATGAAGCTCAAAGAAAAATAGACAATTTATCAACAGATATTGTCTCCCTTCAAAGTATTTTAACTGATAAAAAAACTAGAGGAATCTTTGGGGAGGTTAATCTAAATCATATCCTCTCAAGTATTTTTGGTGAAAATAATTATAGAATTTATCAGACACAATATCAATTCAAAAATGGAACTATCGCTGATGCTGTAGTTTTTGCACCAAAACCATTAGGTACCATAGCAATCGACTCAAAATTTCCTCTAGAAAACTATAGAATAATGGTTGATAAAAACAGAACCAAATTAGAAAGACAAATTGCTGAAAAACAATTCAAATTAGATGTAAAAAAACATATTGATGACATTTGTAGAAAATATATAATAATGGGCGAAACCACGAATCAAGCCATAATGTTTTTACCAGCAGAAGCTTTATTTGCAGAAATAAATGCTTACCATCAAGACATAATCGAATATGCTAATAAAAAAAGAGTGTGGTTAACTTCACCTACAACCCTAATGTCTTCATTAACTGTAATTCAAGTATTATTAAAAAATATGGAAAGAGATAAATACTCAGCAATTATTCACGAAGAACTAAATAAATTAGGAATAGAATTTGCAAGATATAAAGATAGATGGTCAAAATTAACTAGAAGCATTGAAACTGTAAATAAAGATATAGAAAACATAAATATTACAACAGATAAAATAACTAAAAAATTTGCTTCAATATCAAATGTTGATATAAAAACAATAGAATCATCAAAAGATTAAAAATATGTGTCTTAATACCAAATATTAGAATATTATTTATTAGGTGATTATTATGCGTATTTTTTTCTTTCTAGTAGGTTTTGCTCTTTTAACAATAGGTAACACATTTTTAATTCTTTATCTAAATTTATTAACAATAGGGTATAATTTCAGTTTTTATGTTAACTTTATAACTAGAAGGATAGAATGCTATTATGCACCAATAGGTTTTATAATAATAATATTAACGCTGATTATAAAAGGAGACAAAAAAAATGAACTATATATATGATATAGTTGTAAATTTTCAAAAGAATTATTATGAATTTTTTGAATGGCAAAAGGAAGATAAAATAAAAAATATCACTAGATTGCCAATTTATAAAGTATCAGATAGTGATATTCAAGCTCTAAAATATAACAGAGTAACAATAGATAGTGATTTACTAAACAAAATAAAAGAAGATAACAAAAATACTTCTAAAATATTTTGTATAGTATCAAATGGAGTGATAGCAATTGCTTTACTATTTGATAATAGTGGAAATCTAATAAAAAGAAGCAGTTTAATATTTGAAGAAGAAGATGAAGCAGTATCCAGAGTAAAAACATTAAAAGTGATAAAAATAAAATACTTGAAAAATAATCCTATAAAACAAAATGATAAACTAAGGATAGAAAAAGAACAAAAAGAAAAAATTATAAGATATATAAAAAATATCAAAGATGACTTAACTTTGAGGTATTTATATTATGAATATTTTGAACAAGAAACAAATGATTTAAGTTTAATGAAAAAATCACTAATAAATATCTTATCAAATGAATGGAATTATAAACACCAAAAATTATATAATTTAGTAAATACCCTGACAAAAGTTACATCAAAAAAAGAATATTTACCAAAAGCAAACATTCAAAAATTTTAATCTATTATTTTTAATTGACAAACTCATAATTTTTATGAAGTGTCTTTTTTTTATTACTAGTATCACTTTTTTGATTAATAATTAAATGAGCTAAATAATCATCTTGAATTTGAATATTGACGAATGAAGAAAATTCCTTTAAAAACATTTTAGCTCTAAATAAATTATATTTATGATCATTATCAGATTCTACTTCATCGAAAAGTAAATTTTTTGTAACTTCATTTATTATATAACTTCTAGATTTAATATCATTATTTCTTTTAGCAACGATCTTTTTTAATTCATTATAATTAAGATTATCAATATTACTATTATTTAACTTAGTTAATAAATTCTCCAAGTTATATTTTGTTATATTATTTTTAATATCATTAGGTAAAATACCATCATCTAATATTGAAATTATTCTACCATTTTTTTTATCAGCTGCTATAAAACACACCTTATCAATATCACGTTTTAAAAATTTTTCCTTTATTGTATAAAGTTTAACAACAATAGCTTTAGTACTGTCAATATTAGTAAATTTTTGTAGTTCAGTAGCTTCAATATCTTTTGCATAATAACACTTTAAAGAAGTTTCAAAGCTAAAAACCATTCTGTTAATAAATTCATCAAATGTCATATTAACACAATTACTATTTTTCCTATAAAGTTTATCTATTTCAACAGTATCATTATTAACAGTTAAACAATAATTTGGAAATCTAACTTTATACCAATCAATTAATTTATCGATCATTTCTTGAATATCGCTACCGTTCATCATTCCACATCTGATTTTCTTTATTTTTTTCTTTTTATTATCACCATTTTTCTTTAACTTAGCATCTCCTTTAATTATATTAAAAATCCTCAAATTACTAATCATAAAACCCCACCTTTCATATTATATTTTATTATCTTTTTGAATATTTACATCCACAAAAATCTTGCCTATATAAATTAAATTTTTTTGAAAGCTCAATTGATCTTTTATATCCCTCTTTCTTCTTAAAATCTGAAATTAAAAAATTAATATTATATTTGTTTTCTAAATCTAAACCTATTTCGTTGATTAAAGTACTATTTTTATATGGACTTACAGTAAGGGTAGTTCCAAAATAATCATATTTTAGTTCGTCAGCTCTACCAGCAGTTTTTTCCAAGCGTAATCTAAAACAAATGCTACATCTACTTCCACGTTCAGGTTCATTCTCTAATCCTTTAATGCTATTCTCATATAAATCGTTATCATAATCACAATCAATCATATCAATGGAGTAGTTATATTCTCTATTAAATTCTTTTATAAATCTTATTTGTTCTCTCTTCCTTTTTAAATATTCGTCAATTGGTGAAATATTAGGATTATAATAATAAACTGTAATACAAAAATATTTTGCCAAATATTCAATAACATAAGAGGAACAAGGAGCACAACAACTATGTAACAATAATTTAGGTTTAAGACCACTTTTTTCAATATTTTCTAATTTTTTTTCTAACAAATTACTATAATTTACTTTCATCAACTTAACCACCAAATTTAATATAACATATTCATATCATCTAATCTATATTATTTACAAAAGTTAACACCTAATTTTACACAATTTTGTCAATAACAAAAATAATTATCAAATTAAGTTAAGCTTAAAGTAACACTAAATTTAATTACAAATTTGCCCCAAATCAAAATATATAATTTAAGTTAACATAATTAGACTTTTTTTTCATAATATTTATTGTAAAATATTTACAAAAGATAATATTCTTGATAAAATTAACTTAATGGAGATGATAGTTATGAGTATCCTAAAAAAAGACAAAACTAAAAAAATACCTGTAAAAAATTATATATATTTATCTATAATTGTTATTGCTTCTATTTTTATAATATTCTATCTTTATAGATGGTATGACACATATAGAGAAAGTAAATTAAATATAAGTATTATGAATAATTATCTAAGTGTTATAAATTATAATGAGCTAGATGACTATATAATTGAGAATAAAAATGCTATTATTTATGTTTCTAAACTTGGAGATGAAAAAATAAATAAGTTTGAAAAATCATTTAAAAATATGGTTATAGAAAATGATTTGAGAAATTCAATGCTATATTTAGATGTAACCAATGATAATTTTGATGTTGTAAAAGAAAAGTTACAAATAAATACTTCTCTTCCATGTATTGTTGTATATACAAATGGTAAAATAACAGATGTATATAGTATTACAAATAATAACTATGACATGAAAAAATTGAATAAATACTTAAATAGAATAGGAGCAACTGACATTGATTAACATTGTATTATATGAACCAGAAATTCCACAAAATACAGGAAATATAATGCGTACATGTGTGGCAACTAATACTAAATTACATTTAATAGAACCACTAGGATTTAAAATAAATGATAAAACTATCAAAAGGTGTGGCGTAAATTATATAGACAAATTAGATTATACAATTTATGAAGATTTTGAAGAATTTAGTCGAAAGAATGATGGCAAATATTATTATTTTACAAGATATGGCAAAAAGCCTCATACTGACTTTGATTTTAGTAATCCCAACGAGAATATTTATTTAATTTTTGGAAAAGAATCAACAGGAATACCTAAAGAATTATTAAAAGAGCATCTAGATTTTTGTACTAGAATACCAACAAGTGAAAATGTAAGAGCTCTAAATTTATCTAACTGTGTTGCCGTAGCAATTTATGAAGTTCTAAGACAACAAAATTATCCGAACCTATCGAAAGTAGAAACACAAAAAGGAGAAGATTGGTTACTTAAATAAACTAATTATAATAATAAAATCATCTAAAAGATCGTGCATGTTTATCAATTTGATAAGCATCTTTTTCATTTACATATAAAATTAAAAATGATATAATTATGATGGTGATATTATGAATATAAATTACAACTTAAACGATGTTGTAGTGATGAAAAAGCAACATCCATGTGGAACAAATAAATGGCAAATAATCAGAGTTGGTGCAGATATAAAAATAAAGTGTCTAAACTGTGGCAGAACTATTATGTTGCCAAGAATAGATTTTAACAAAAAGTTAAAAAGGGTGATAAAAGATGAAAACTAAAGTAAAAAAAATAAAAACAGTAAAACTTCATCCAGCACTAGTGTTTTTTATTTTAACAATAATAGTAATGATAATAAGTAGTGTTGGTGGAATTTTAAATTTAGAATCAAGTTATTATACTGTCAATCCAGTTTCTGGAGAGTTAGAAACACAAGTTGTAAACATAAATAATTTATTTAATAGAACAGGAATTCAGTATTTAATAAGTAATCTTCTAACTAATTTTACAACCTTTACCCCATTAGGAACATTGATATTAGGACTAATGGGAATAGGGGTAGCATACAAGACAGGCTTTTTAAATACCATAAATAGAATGATAGCTAGAATATTTCCTAGACAATTTCTAACTTATATAATAGTCCTTTTAGGAGTAATATTTTCTATGTTCTACGATGTTGGATACGTAATCTTAGTGCCATTAGCAGCAATTTTATTTAGAGATTTAGGTCGTCACCCATCAGCAGGTGTTTGTGCTGCTTTTGCAGGAATAACTTTTGGAAATGGAGCTAATATTGTTGCTAATTCTTTGGATAGTACATTAATATCTTATACAAAACAGGCAACAACAATATTAGATGCAACCTACAAAGTTCATTCTAATGGTAATTTAATCTTTATGATAGCAAGCACTTTTTTAATAGCTTATATAGGTATGCTAATAACAGAGAAAATTATAATTCCCAAATTAGGAAAATATACATTTGATGTTAGTAAAGAAGAATTGTTAAAAGAACCAACTAAAACTGAAAAAAAAGGAGTTATAATAGCTCTTTTAGCAATATTACTAATTATAATTCCTATAATATATTGTATAATACCAGGTCTTCCATTTTCGGGATTACTACTTTACTTAAAAGATACAAAATATATAGATCAATTATTTGGTCAAAATTCCTATTTTTATCAAGGCTCAGTATTTATCTTTAGTTCGCTATTAATGATTGGTGGATTAGTATACGGCCTTAGAGTAAAGACAATAAAAAATAATAGAGATTTCGTTGATGGAATGAATTATTATTTAAAAGATTTATCCTCATTATTAGTATTAATATTTTTTGCAGCTCAGTTTTGTTTAATATTTAAACAAACAAATATAGGAGTATTTATTTTATCTTATGTAACCAATATAATAAGTGGTTTAGAACTAACAGGTATAGTTTTGATATTAATATCTTTTGCTGTAATAGCATTATCTAGTTTATTAGTACCTGCTTCATCAACAAAATGGGCAATATTATCTCCTGTATTAGTCCCTATGTTTATGCAAAGCTCTTTAACACCAGAATTTTCACAAGTAGTATTTAGAGCCGCTGATAGCTCATTAAGAGGTATAACACCACTATTTACATATTTTGTAATTTTAATTGGTTTTCTTCAAATATACAATAAAGACAAAAATGATACGGTAACAATTTCTAGAGCAGTTTCATTAATGACACCATATACGCTTATATTTACATTCTTCTGGTTAGCTATTGTCATAATATTCTACGTATTAGGAATACCAATTGGAATAAATACAACAGTAACTATCTAAGTCACTTTTGGTGGCTTTTTTTATTCTTACTTTATTGCCTACTATTTGGCATTATGCTATAATAATTTAAAGGAAAGAAGGAATAGAAAATGAGTTTAACAGCCGGAATTGTAGGATTACCAAATGTAGGAAAATCAACATTATTTAATGCAATTACTAAACAAGAAATATTAGCTGCAAATTATCCATTTGCAACAATTGAACCAAATGTAGGAACAGTAATAGTACCTGACAAAAGAATGGAAGTATTAGAAAAAATGTATGAACCAAATCGTACATTACCAACAACATTTGAATTTACAGACATAGCAGGACTAGTAAAAGGAGCATCAACAGGTGAAGGTCTTGGTAATAAATTCTTATCACATATAAGAGAAACTAATGCTATAGTTGAAGTAGTAAGATGTTTTGATGATAATAATATAATTCACGTTGATGGGAAAATTAACCCAGTAGATGATGTAGAAGTAATAAATATTGAATTAATTTTAGCAGACTTGGAAATAATAAATAATAGAATTAATAAAATCGCCAAAAAAGCACAAAGTTCTAAAAACAAAGATGATATAAATGAATATGAATTATTAAAAAAGTTAAAAGACACACTTGAAAAAAATATTCCTATAAGAAAATTAGAGTTATCAGAAGATGATAACAAAATAATAGCTTCTTTTAATTTAATTACAGCAAAACCAATTATTTATGTTGCCAATGTAGATGAAGATTCATTAACAAAAGAAAATGAATATGTAGAAGCATTAAAAGAATATGCTAGTAAAGAAGATAGTCAAGTCTTAGTAATTTGTGCTAAAGTTGAAAGCGATTTAGCTGAATTAGAAGAAGATGATAAAAAAGAATTATTAAATGATTTAGGAATAGAAGAAAGTGGACTATCAAAATTAATAAAAGCAACATACTCACTATTAGGATTAAAAACATATTTTACTGTTGGGAAAGACGAAGTAAAAGCTTGGACATTCAAAGATGGAATGAAAGCTCCAGCGTGTGCAGGACTAATTCATACTGATTTTGAAAAAGGTTTTATTCGTGCAGAAGTAATGAGCTATGAAGATTTAGTAGAATGCGGTAATGAACAAAAAGTAAAAGAAGCTGGAAAAATGCGTCTAGAGGGTAAAGAATACATAATGCAAGATGGTGATATTTGTCATTTCAGATTTAATGTTTAATAGCTTTTATATCAAAACTAAAGAAAGAGGGATAAAATGAATAGAGAAAATATTGAATCAAAGTATAAGTGGGATTTAACTCCAATATTTAGTAGTGAAGATGATTTTAATAATCTATATAAGGATGTGGAAAGTAAGATAGAAAAATTTAAAAGCCACGAAAAGATAATGGGAAATAATGCAGAGTCATTTTATAACGCAATAAATGATTATTATAAAATATCTAGAGATTTAGATAAACTTCAAGTATATACAAATTTATTATCTGATATAGACACATCAAATAATAACAATCAAGCTCTAAAATTAAAAGTAATTAATTTGTTAGATAAGTGGAATAAAGCAACATTTTTTATAACACCAACTATCTTAAAAAAAGATTATAAAGAAATAGAAAATTTCTATGAAGAAGAGCCTAAATTAAAAGAATATGAAACAATAATAAAAAGAGAATTTAGATATAAAGAGCATATATTGTCAGATATAGAGGAAAAATTACTATCAAGTATGACAAAGATGTTTAACAAAAATTATGAAACATATGAATTACTAAAAGATTCAGACATAACATTTGGTAATATAACAGATGAAAATAACAAAGAAGTAGAGTTAACTTGCAGCAATTATTCAATATATATAGAATCAGGTAATAGAAGAGTAAGAAAAGAAGCTTTTGCTACATTGTATAGTACATATAAGCAATTCATAAATACATTTGCATCAACATTAAGTGGAAATATAAACGAAAATGTAACAATAGCTAAAATTAAAAAATTTCCATCTACACTAAATTGGTGTTTATATGCTGATGAGTTAGATGAAACAATTTATAATAATTTAATTAATACAGTTTCAGATAACATGAATACTTTATATAAATACTATGCCTTAAAAAAAGATTTACTTAATTTAGAAGAACTTCATTTATATGATATTTATACTCCAATAGTAAAAAATTTTGATAAAAAATATCCATATGAAGAGGCAAAAAAAATTGTATTAAAAGCTCTGTCAGTTTTAGGCGACGATTACATAGAAGTATTAAAAAATGGCTTAGATAATAATTGGGTAGATGTATATCCAACAAAAGCTAAAAGAACTGGAGGATACTCTGGTGGTTGTTATGACACTGCTCCTTATATACTTCTAAACTATTTTGATAAATATAATGATATGTCAACATTAGCTCATGAAGCAGGACATTCAATGCATAGTTACTATACAAGAAGTAATAACTCATATCAATATGGTGATTACTCTATATTTGTAGCTGAAGTAGCATCAACCGTAAATGAAATATTACTATCAAAATATTTATTAAAAACCAGTAATTCAAAGGAAGAAAAATTATTCATTTTAGATAATTTAATGAGTTTATTCAAAGCAACAATCTATAGACAAACAATGTTTGCAGAATTTGAACAAAAAATATATTTTGATGCAGAAAATGATATTCCTTTGACAGCAGATTATTTATCAAGTGTATATTATGAACTAAATAAAAAATATTTTGGTGATGATGTTGTAATAGATGATGATATAAAATATGAATGGGCACGTATTCCACATTTTTATTATAATTTTTACGTATATAAGTATGCTACAGGACTATCAGCAGCTTGTCACATAGCAAATGATATTTTATCAGGAAAAGAACATGCTGTTGATAACTATAAAGAATTCTTAAAATGTGGTTCTAAAAAAAGCCCTATTGAATCACTTAAACTAGCTGGAGTAGATTTATCTAAAAAAGAAGTAGTTGAGAGTGCTATTAGTATGTTTAATGATACTATAGATGAATTCATAAATTTACATAACAATTAGTGTAAACTTAATGTAAAAAAAGCAAAAAAAATCTTATATAATATTGACTTTTTAGTTAATTGGTTGTAAAATTACGGTAGTTAAAGGAAAGTAGGGGGATAATATGAAAAGTTTAAATGAACAAATAAAAAATACAAAAAAATATACTCATTCTTTAAAATTTCTTCAGGATTTAATAGTAAATATAGAGGCATATCCGGAACTAAATAAAGCAAAGTCTAAAAAAGCTTCAAAGAAGAAGTACGATCAAGAACAACACAAAATATCCCAATCAACTACAAAAGAATTAAATGAATATTTAGAAAAACTAAAGAAAATGCTTAATCAAAAATTTGAGAGAAATTCCAAAAAAAATATAGAGGATAGATTAGAAATATTGAAAATAGATGATATAACCAATGTTTATTTATCTGAAAGAAAGCTAAAGGATAAAGAGTTATCCAAGGTAAAAAATAAAATAAAAAAAGAATTATTATCACTGGATAAAAGTTTAAAAGCATATGTTAAAGTAAGTAAAAAAGATGGAATATACAGTTTAACAGAAGATTTAAATCATGAAGAAACTGTAGAAGATATATTCAAAAAAATATCAGTAATTCAATTAGCTGAAGATTTAGACTTAGAAGAATATAAAAAAGAATATTATCAAGAATTAGCAAAAGTTAATGTAGATGTACAGTATGAGTTGTTATTTAAAAATTCCTCTAAAGGAATAGAATTAAAAAGAAAAGAAAAATATCCAAATATTGAAATAGCAGAACTATTAATAAAAATCAATAATAGTGATACCAAACTTTTAAATAATTGCCAAAAAGTTGCAGATAAATTAATTCAAAAAGAAAAACTAGATAATTTAAAATCTTGTTTAATAAAAAATGATTTTAAATATACAATAGACATTGTTGATAAAAAACTAAATGAATTAGAAAAGAAGAGATCTGATTTAGAAGACAAAGTTGTTCAACAGATTAGAAATGAAATAGCTAAAATTAACATAGAAAAGAAATTATTGGAAAAAGATTATAATGTAACAAATTTGGTCAATATGATACTTAAAGAAATAAAGGAATCAACTAATAAAATTCAATTTTATCAAATAGATTATTATGAACAGGATTTAGCTCAAGGCGAACAAAAAAGGTATCAATATGAAGAATCTTTATTAAAGAAAGTATATAATATTCAAATTTTACCTAAGAGATTAGAAACATTATTAAATTCTCAACCTACAGAAACTAAAGAAAAATATCCAAGACTAAATGATAGGGCTAAAAAAGCAAAAACTTTAACAAAGTCAAATCCATTAAAAAACATATTAAATTTAAGAAGAAAAGGTTAAAAGATATATTAAAATCACATCTAAATCTGATATGCCCCGTTTCTCTTATGTCCAAGAAACGGGGCATATCATTTTTCGTGTATACGATTATAGTATCATAATTTTGATATTTTACTTGATTAATATTAAAATAAAATTCTACATTTAATCTCCATTTATTAATACCTCTTTTTAATTCAATAGATTTTTCATTACGTATTCCAAACATTTTGTTTATTTATCTTTCCAAGTATAAGGTTTCGAGAGGTAATTTAGAAACTACAGGATCTAAATTACAAATATTATGTTGTATAATCATATTTAATACAGTAAATAAAAAAGAAATAAATAGTTTTTATTTCTTTGAATACAAAGTTTCAATCATTTTATTAATTGTTTCTTTATCTGAATCACACAATGTATAATATTTAGAAATAATATCATCACCATTTATTAGACCTTCGACACTAGTAT
>CAKPER010000024.1 GCA_934149245.1 uncultured Bacilli bacterium
CACCTACTATCATATAAAGACATTATACCCTTTTTTTGATAAAAAAAAAAGAACTTTTTGTAAAAAAATAAAAAAAGTGTTATTATATATATGTAACATTATAAATAGAAAGAAGGTATAGCTTGAAAAGTAAAGGTAATATATTTTATATAATTATGATAATATTTATAATTTTAATAGCATTCTTACTAATAAATGTCTTAGTAAATAAAGGAAAAGGTTCTTTAATAAAAATAAGTTATAATGAATTAGAAAAAAAGATAGATAATAAAGATACATTTATCTTAATAGATAGTAGAAGTACTTGTTCTCATTGTGCTTCATACAAACCTAAATTAGAAAAAATTGCTAATGAATATAATTTAGATATTTATTATATTGATCATGATTTAGAAACAAAACAAATAGAAGAAAAATTTTTAGAAGAATTTGATCTAGATGGTTCAACTCCTATTACAATGTTTATAAAGAAAGGTAAACAAACCAATCTTTTTGACAGAATAGAAGGAGAAACAAGTGAAAAAAGTGCTATTAATAAATTTAAGAAAATGGGATATATAAAATAAAATCTTGGATGGATAATCATCTACCAAGATTTTTATTTTATATTTAATTATATATTAAACAAAAAGAACTATAAAAGTTCTAACATTCTATTATGGTGCGCCAATAGGGACTCGAACCCCAAACCTTTTGGTCCGTAGCCAAACGCTCTATCCAATTGAGCCATTGGCGCCTTAATCAAAATACACTTATATTATATAACATAAACTAAAAAAAATCAATTATAAAATTATGATTTTTTTCTAAAACTAGTAGTCTTAGTTCTAAACTTTATTTTTCTAACAGTGTGTCTAATCTTTTCTTCATCTATCTTATCAATAACTTCACTTAAATATGGAAAAGCCTCATCACTATACCAACTAAAAGATGTAAAATAGTTTTCTACAAACTCATATAATTCTTTATTTTCTTTAATAAAGAAAAGGATATTATCAATATTATGATTTCCTGCAAAGAATTTTTCAAACTTAATACCATATAATAAATTTAATGAAGATATAAGTAATTTAAATTGATCTTCTTGTTTAGAGCATCCTACTTTTATTTCTTGATGTTTCAAAATATACTTACTCAAATACATACCAATAATATTAGGACAAATTACATCTTCAAAATCAATTAGATGTCCACCATTCTTATCAATTAATAGATTACAATTATTTATATCATGAAAAATAACATTTCTATCATGAAGTTCCTTCAGTTGAAAATCAACATCCCTAATAGCCTTTATTTTCTCATCAAAACTATAATTATAAGTTCCCCAAGAACCAAATTCACAACAATTTTTATAATAGTCTGCTGTATAGCCGACAAAACAACCATCTTCTATTACAATATCTTTTGGATAAGCACTTCCAGTAACTAATGGAAACATCATCAAATAATCTAACGTTTTCTTTCTTCTCTCAATACTATATAAATTTTTAAATATTTTTATTATCTCAGTCTTATCACTATTTAAATAAACATTACCATTAACACCTCTACTCTTAAGTTTAGTATATTTATTTTTTAATTCTTTTTCTTTAATTTCCACGAATATACCCCCTAAAATTTACAAGTAGTATAGCACATTTTCGATAAAATTGCAAAAAAAAGAACGACTAAAACTAATCGAATCTTTTTTAAATCATTGCTACTATCATTAATACAACAAATATAGCTATAAGTAATTCTAGTACAAATCTCCATATATATTTAAGCCATG
Organism: uncultured Bacilli bacterium; assembly: GCA_934149245.1. Classification (GTDB taxonomy): domain Bacteria; phylum Bacillota_I; class Bacilli_A; order RF39; family UBA660; genus RUG11198. The sequence continues at coordinate 1,775 of CAKPER010000024.1, forward strand.
ATTTATAAGGAACTTCTAAATAAGATAGTCCTATAATTAAGAATACACTAGTAGGACCAACTATTCTAATTAATCCATATATACTTTGGAACATCACAGCAAATACAGATAAATCTGCCTTACTAGACAAACTAGATACAATTGTTGAAAAAACACTTGCAACTGTATAATAGCAATCAACATATAATAAACTACCAAAACCTGCTAAAATTGATGCAACAACAGCATTATCTCCTGCCTGTTTCATAACTTCAGGTATTATAGTTTCAAACATTCCATTTGAAGAAAGACAAATTAATACAGTATAAGATAACATAACTACCATAACAGCAGGTACCATTTTCTTAACACCATAAATAAATCCATCCATCAAATCGCTAAATTTAACTTTAGAAACAAATTTCAATATAAATAGGAATACTGCTATCATTATAATAGCCATCATATAAGTTCCAAGACTTCCCCATTCACCTAAAGCAGTAAAATTACTTGAAATTAAACTATTGAATATAGGATACTTACTAAAAGTATGTCCAAATAACTTAAATTTAGGAATAGCAAGTTCAGTTGTCCATTTATGAAATTGAGTAAAATTCTTAAGTCCAAATAAATTAGACCACGGCATAAATCCAAGAACAAGTATTACTAATAATAAACCTCCTAAAATACAAATAGGCCAAGTTTTCTTGTTAGAATAATCTACCTTTACTTTTTTACCTTTTTTATCACGAGGTTCTACTAAAAATACATCACTTTGTGAAAGTTCAACTTTTACATCTCCACTCTCTATACCTTTTATATGTTTTAAAATATAGAAAATCAATAATCCAACAGCAACCACTAACAAAAGAATTTTAGGAAATACATTGCCAAAATGACCATTCAAACCAACCATCTTATCAAATGTAGTATAAGTTACTGAATATTGACTAGAGGAATCTTTAAAAGTTATAAATATACCTCCAATATAACCTACTAAAGTTGCAACAATAGTTGCTGATAATGCTACTAACTTATCATATCCTAATATCAATATAATAGATATTATAAAAGGAACAAATATAAGTAGTATCATATCAAGACCTGTAAGTGATGCTAATAATGCAAAAACAATAGTTGAACCAACTACAAATAGTTTCTTATTATCACTCATCTTATCTGCAATATCTTTAACTAACTTTTTATAAGCATCTACTTTATTAAGAGCACCATAAAGTCCCCCAACAGCTAAAATAAATAAAGCTGTATCAAAGAAATAATAAAAAGATTGCATATAATTAAGAAGTACATCACCAAAGGCTAAATAACTAACGCTACCATTTCTACCATCAACAAAATAAGTAGCAATAACTACTACTAATAATATTACAAGTAGTATTTTAAATAATCCATATTTCTTCTTTGTTTTCATTCTTTACCTCCACCATCATTATAGCACACTTAAGTATTTTTACTATATTTTCAACCATTTGTTTACAAAACAGCACTATTTTTACCTAAAAAATTAACCCATAACTAATTGACAAACCAAACTTTTAGTGTAAAATTATTATAATAGAAAGGGTGTGAAAATATGATAAAAAAATTAAACAAACTACTTACTTCATCTATAATAACTTCATTACTATTCCTTCTAATAGGAATAATTATAGTTATTTATCCAGAAAACTCAATTAAAGTATTATCAACTTTACTAGCAATATTTTTAGTAGTAAATGGATTATATTTAATTGTAATAGGAGCAGATATCAGAAATATCTTCTTTATTGATTTCTTTCCTACTGGAATATTATCTTTAGTATTAGGAATCTTAATGATATTATATCCAAACACACTTAGTATAATAATACCTATAACACTTGGAATTTGGTTTATATGGATAAGTATTTTTAAACTAAGATTATCCATTTCTTTAAAGAATATAGATGAACCAGTGTGGATACTAACAATTATAACTTCTATTTTATCAATAATATGTGGTCTAATATTAATATTTAATCCTATATCTTCAAGTATTGCTATAACAATGTTTACAGGTGCAATCATAATTATCTATGCAATATCAGACCTAATAGATATGATAGTATTTAAGAAAAATGTTAACAAAATAGTCAAACACTTCAAAAAAAGTTATCCAAAAACAATAAAGATAATTGATGAAGAATAAAATAGAGACCTAAAAAATCTCTATTTTTTTATTACATATTTTTTACTTATTCCCTTCCCTACATTAGGATGAATAGAAGAATATACAAAATCACACCCAAAACTAAATACCAACAAAATACATATAATTACTTTTAATTTATGAGAAATATTTTTATACAAATTATAAAGCATTGGAGCAAGTAGATAAGTAAAGCCACAGCCACCTAATCCAAATAACAATAATCCTTCTAAACATATTCTTCCATCTAAATTTAAAAAATAACCACTATAATTCCAATAACTAAGATATAAAAAAGTTTCTAAATACCAAGCAGTACTATATTCAACAATACCACATAATATAAAAGCTGCAATAAATAAATGAAGAGGATTATCTCTAAATCTCTTTAACAAAAATAATATAAGTACACCACCAGTCCCATATATAGGTAACCATGGACCATGCATTGTTCCTCTATTAACAAAAACACCATCATTAAGTAAATGTAAAAATACTTCCCACATAAAGCCTATAAAAGAAAAAGTAAAAAATAACAAAATATAAGTCAAAAGGTCATAATTTCTATTATAATCTAGTTTAAAAATATTTAATGTCTTATCTTTAGCAATAGTAAATTTTTCTTCTGGATAACATTCTTCAACTTCATCAGTATCTAAATAACTATCATTCAATAAATATCCATATTCTATATTATTTCTCTTAACACTTCGAATATTCATATATACCTCAGCATATAAAGATTCTAAATAAATATCAGAATAAAAAATACTACTAAGTCTAAAAGTAATAGCACTTAAAATACTCCAACCTATCATAGAAAGATCTAACTTAAAAAGCCACCATTTCCATCCAGAGACAAGCTCACGAGATAATTTAAAAGCCTCATCTTTACTAATATTTGGATTTTCTGCCAAAATATAAGGTATCATAGCATACTCATAATGTTTTATAAAACCACCAACAATAGTAAGACTCCACAATGCCTGATAAATTTTTTTCATAAACAATATATAGGCTAAATGTAATGTCTTTCTCATCTTATATGGAAAAAATAATTTTTCTAGTTTAGTATCACGATATTTTCTTTGTTCTATAAAATACCTATCTTTACCTATAATCAAAACATTTAAAAATATAGTTTTAAATACAAATAAAATAATAGTACTTAAGATTATAAAAAAACTAACATTAAAATTTCTACTAAAAATATACTTATTTACAGCATGTAAAAAGTTAAACAAAATAGATATTCCATCAGTTACTTGATTAATAAGCCCTGCTATAACTCCCCTTGTATATCTATGGGGTATTTTTTTACTATCTTTAGGATGAAAATCTATCTTTTTTATAATTTCATTAATTACATCACTATTAGTAATTTTTCTATTATTATATAAAATACTTCGACTAGGATTAGTACCTATTCTACTTTCTAATATATTACCAGTTGAATAGCTAAATCCACTAGTAAGCATCAAGGAACATATAAATACTAAAATAACATTTCTAAAATAATGATTGTGTATATTTTCTCGAGCTCTTTTCTTTAAAATTTTTCTAGAATTCAAAACTTCACCTACTCTCTACATTAGTATAACACAAAAAACATTTACAACAAAAAAATATTATTAATCCAGACAAAAAGTTAATAAACATTCTTCTAGTTAATAATATTTAATTAACACTTACTTATCTTCAGGCTTCATCAAAGGAAACAACACACAATCTTTAATATTCTCAGCATCAGTAAGTATTTGCACTAATCTATCAATACCTATTCCCCATCCGCTAATAGGAGGCATACCATATTCCATAGCATTTATATAATCTCTATCCATCATCATAGCCTCATCATCACCATTATTTTTAAGTTCTGCTTGTTCTATTAATCTCTTTTCTTGTTCAATAGGATCAACCAACTCAGAATATGCATTAATTATTTCTGCTCCATTTATTACTAATTGGAATCTATCAGTAAGACTACTATCAAAATCATTAGCCCTAGCTAAAGGAGATAAACTAATAGGATGTTCAGTTAAAAATATTGGCTTTACAACATGACATCTAGCAACTTTTTTATATAACTGATCAACTAAATTACCATAACCAAGTGATTCCAAAGGAACTTCACTATCTATATCTAATTTTTCTATTTTTATTTTTTCTAATAACTTCTCCTTAGTATTAGCTTCTTTAATATCAATAGGACAATATCTCAAGATAAGATCTCTCATAGTAACACTTTCCCATTCACCACTAAGATCAACAACTTCACCATTTATTTTTATCTCTAATTTACCAAATAAATTCATTACTACTTCTTGAATCATTTCACGTAAAAACTTCATATTATCACGATAATTCATATAAGCGCCATATCCCTCAAGCATAGTGAAATCTTGTAAATGAGTAGTATCCATACCTTCATTTCTAAAACACCTTGCAAACTCATATACCTTAGTAAAACCACCTATAATAGCTCTCTTTAAATAAGTTTCGGGTGCTATTCTTAAATATAAATCTATATCTAAAGCATTATGATGTGTAACAAATGGTCTAGCCATAGCACCACTTGCTTTATTATTTAAAATAGGTGTCTCTATTTCAGTATATCCCTTACCATTAAGATATTTTCTAATCTCCCAAATCAACTTACTTCTAAACATAAATCTTTCTCTACTATCTTCATTCATTATAAGATCAACATATCTACTTCTATACTTCATCTCTTGATCTGTAAGTCCATGAAATTTTTCTGGTAATGGTCTTAAAGCTTTACCTAAAAAAGTAAAACTATGTGCTCTTAGCGTTTTCTCACCAGTTTGTGTAGTAACCATCTCACCACATACACCTATAAAATCTCCAACATCAATATTACTTTTAAAAAATTTATAATTATCTTCTCCTAATAAATCCATCTGAAAACTAATTTGAATTGAATCTTCTATATCTCTTATTCTAATAAAACTAAGCTTTCCCATTTTTCTTAAAAAGACAATTCTACCAGCAATACTAACATTTTCTGTCCCATCATCAAGTAAACGAGCCTCACTAATACTATTAGTAACCTCATATTTATCAGGATAAGGATTACAAAAATCTCTTATTGCAGAAAGCTTTCCTCTTCTTACTAACTCTTGTTCACTTCTAACTATATTTTCCATATATAACACCACTTTCTTTTGTACATTAACTCTCAATAACTACACTCTTAGACATAATATCATGAAGTGCTAAACAATCACTCTTATATAATAACATAAAAACACAAATAATTACAAATATATTTTCAAATAATCCCACTACACTAGATAGTGTTAAAAACACCAAACCCTTAGTAGTAAAAATAAGTATTAAAGATAATGCTAGTGGAACTATCCCATTAATAATGCTAGTTCTAACAATCATTTGCCACAAACTAACTTCTCCTCCACCTTGAGAAATAACTTTTATCTTAAGTAATTTTTTTCCAATAGTAGCTCCTCCATTGAAAAACTGAAATAAAACAAAATAACCAACATATATAACTAAACCAAGCAAATTACTATTAACATTAGCTTTATTTACCTTATACAAAATATCTGCATATTCAAAAAAATACTTATCACTACTAATATCACCATTAGTAAACGAATTCATAAGTTTAATAGACTTATCACTCAACTTTTCCAATCTTGTTGTATCAAAATTATAACTAATAATTGATATAACTAATCCAACTATAAACATATCTATCGTATATGCTACTAGCCTCTTGTAAAAATTTGCTTTCTTCATCTTATCACTCCAAATTCCCTTAACAATTATATACCATTATCTAATTTTATCAAATAGTTTTCCAATATTTTTCTTAATTCTAAAGCCGTAGTAGCTTTAAAACATTCTTTTTTTACTTCTATACAATCAGGTAAACCTTTTATATACCAAGCTATATGGCTTCTCATCTCTAAAACACTAACTTTCTCACATTTTATTTTCAATAAATAATCCAAGTGATGAAAACACATTTCAATTTTCTCTCTATAAGTAACATCACTAATTTTCTCACCTTTATCAAAATAATTTACTAAATCTCGTATAAGCCAAGGATTGCCAAGACAACCTCTTCCTACCATAATAGCATCAACACCTGTTTCAAACATTCTCTTAGCACTCTCTATATCAGTAATATCCCCGTTTCCTATAACTGGTATCTTAACACTATTTTTTACTTTCTTAATTATTTCATAATCAACACTTCCACTATATCCCTGACTTCTAGTTCTCCCATGAATTGCTATAGCACTAGCTCCTGCTTCTTCACAAATTTTTGCAACCTCAATAGCATTTATATGATCATTATCCCAACCACTTCTTATCTTAACAGTAACAGGTACTGGAACAGCCGAAACAATAGCAGATACTATCTCTTTTATTTTATCAGGATTTTTTAAAAGTGCTGCCCCAGCTTGTGACTTTAAAGCTATTTTAGGAACAGGACATCCCATATTTATATCTATAATATCAGGTTTCATCTCATTGTAAACCTTAATAGCAGCCTCAACAAAAGTATCTTTATCACTTCCAAATATCTGTTGTGCTATCGGTCTTTCGTCATCTTCCATATAAAGCATATTAAAAGTTTTAGTACTATCATATACAATAGCTTTATCACTAACCATCTCAGCATAAATAAGTCCACAACCCATCTCTTTAATAATCTTTCTAAAAGCACTATTACAAACACCAGCCATAGGAGCTAAAACTATATTATTTTTTATTTCTACATTTCCAATCTTAAACATATCTATCACCAATCTAACATACTAAATATTCTATCATAAATCAAAAAAAACATAAATAACTATTATTGCTTTTTTTACTATTAGTATTATAATTATATCAGGTGATGAAATTGATACAAGAAAAAATAGAACTTTTACAAACATATATAAATAATTCAAATAACATTGTCTTCTTTGGAGGAGCTGGGGTCTCAACAGAAAGTGGAATTAAAGATTTTCGTAGCAAAGATGGTCTATACAACGAAAAGTATAAATATCCACCAGAACAGATTTTATCTCACTCATTTTTTTATAAAAATACTAAAGAATTTTATAAATTTTACCGTGATAAACTAAATTGTTTAAATGTTCTTCCTAATATATGTCACAAATATCTAGTAAAATTAGAAAAGGAAGGAAAGCTAAAAGCTATTATTACTCAAAACATTGATAACCTCCATCAAAAAGCTGGCAGTACTAATGTTATTGAATTACATGGTACTATATACAAAAATTATTGTGATAAGTGTCACAAATTTTATCCACCAGAATATATTTGGAACACTAAAGATATTCCTAAATGCAACTGTGGTGGAATAATAAAACCAAATGTAGTTTTATATGAAGAACCTTTAAATGAATTTGATATTTTAAAAGCTATAAACTATATAAAAAATAGTGATTTATTAATAATAGCAGGAACTTCATTAACAGTATATCCAGCAGCATCTTATATCAGTTATTTCCAAGGTAAACATCTAGTTATAATAAATAAAGATAAAACACCCGGTGATAACATAGCTGATTTAGTTATAAATGATAATCTTGGTAATGTTTTTAAAAAATTACAATAAAAAAAGATTAATTGAAATGATTCAGAAGTAAAACCATTCATTAATCTTTTTTATTATCTAAATTGACAACATGAACCACATTGTTGTTGAGTTACAACATTTTCCTCACAACAAGTATACCTTGGTTGATAAGTATGTCTATAAATATGATTATTAATTATTCTAGTATTAATTGGGCAAACATGTCATTGCCCCTTTTTGATAAATTTATTTAATTAAAAACGAATATCTATATTTTATACCACTACAAAAATTTACTAAAAGCTTAACTTTACAACAAATTTTATACTCATACAATAACATGCACTAATAAATCTTCTATTTTTAGAAGATATTTTATTTTTAATTATCTTCCTCTATTTGAAAACTTAATAACTCTTCACACATCTTTTCGAATAAATCTTGTTCATGACCAATTGTATCAATTAAGAATATTTTATCATTTTCGTATTCCTTCAATCCTCTCATATAATAAGGCTTATCATCATTTAATAATTCTTCTATCTCTTTTTCTACATTTTCTGGAGCAGTAGTATTAATAACATTAACATCACCAACTTTTAAAATTTAAATTTCTATCTTTATATTTTTTTCACTTACTTTTCTTAAGAAATTTGGCTTTTATTTCTCCATTTCTAATTATTTTTATTTCTAAAAAATACCAATAATACACTTATTATCATTATAGCATATAAAACTCATTTCTTATTAAAATACCTTTAATTTGTATCTATTTATCATTTTCTCTCTCACATACATTTTAATTTATCAAATGCAACATAAATATTTATAGTTTTATCTTCAAATATTTCTATCTTATTTATTAAATTAACAATTAATTCTCTACTTAAATTTTTCATGGATAAAAAATTATCTATATACTCATTAACTGCTTTAATTTTATGTTCTCTATTAATAGAAACACTATCACTATTCAAGTGATTATATGTCTGCTGTTTAATCATTAATTCTTTTTCTAACTTTATTTTTACTCTCTCAAATTGTTCAGCAGTTATTTTTTTATTTAATCTATCAATATAAATAATATCTAAATTATCCTTTATTTTTTCTATATCATCAGCTATTTTTTTCAATCCCCTTTTTTTATCAATTCTATTACTTTCATTAAAAACATTTAAAACACTATTCTTAATTCTATCTTTATTAAGATTAAAAAGACATATATTAATTAGTGATTTTAATATAACATTTTCTAATTCATCATAATTATTTGAGTGAGTTGTACAAAGCCTCTGTCTCATATAAGTTCTATAATAATTACAAACTGTATAACATCTATTATTTTTTCTTCTTGACTGTACCGAAATCCTATGTCCACAATCCCCACAATACAAAAGTCCATCTAACAAATGATTTTCTTTCTTCTCCCTTCTACCAACATTCTTAGGTATTCTCTTTTGTACTTCATAAAATGTATCTTTATCAATAATTGGTTTATGAGTATTTTCTACTATTATATAATCACTAGATTTATTTCTAATAACTTTTTTTAATTTATAATTCACCTTACTTCTTTTATTTTGTACCATATCACCTATATATATTCTATTAGTTAAAATATCTCTTATCGTTTTAGAGTTCCACTCACCATATAAACTATAATTATTCTTTTTTTCAAAATTATAGTATTGAGATGGCGTTTTTACAGATTCACTAGTCAATTTTTTTGCTATCTTAAAAAAAGTTAATCCCTCTAAACACATACTATATATTTTTCTAACAACAACAGCCTGCTCTTTATTAATAATTAAATGATTTTTATCTTTAACATCTATCATATAGCCAAATGGACATCTTCCTCCAACCCACTTTCCCTCTTTTTGCTTTGCTCTTAGACTAGCTCTTATCTTTTTAGAAATATCCTTAGCATACATATCATTCATTATTACCTTAAATGGAGCAATATCATTATTAGAATTATCTAAAAAAGTATCAAGATTATCAGTAACAGATACATATCTAACATTATGGGTTGGAAAATATTTCTCAATTAAATTACCTGTCCCAATATAATCTCTCCCTAATCTAGACATATCTTTCGTAATAACCATATTAACCCTTCCAAATTCTATATCCCTTAATAATCGATTAAAACTTGGTCTATCAAAATTAGTTCCACTATATCCATCATCAATATAAATATCATAAACTTTTAAATTATTTTCTTTAACATATTGAAGTAATAAACTCTTTTGATTTACTATACTTTCACTAAGTATTAGTTTATCATCATCTTCACGAGATAACCTTATATAAATACCAACACTATATGTACTCTTTTCACCCTCTAGCATATTTTACCTTCTTTAAATAAAATATATACTTACAATAAACTACTCTTATTTCACACTTATTCATAAGTAAGCACCTCACTTAAATTTATGAATAATATATTAATTTTAATAATGCTAACTTCTTATATTTTTCTATAAACTATAATTATATCTAATAAATTAGGAATAGACTTATTAATAAAAATATATAGAAAAAAGACATTTTAACTAGAAAACATCTTAATTCAATTTTTTATTTAATTATAAGCTCATAATATTCACTAAAACTAACTACAACCATTCATTATACTTTTTAATATAAACTTTCTTTATTACAGAAACAATTCCAAAATAGAAAATCATTAATATAATCAAATATAGATAAAAAATTGGTGGTAATATTCTAAAATTAAATGAAGCTACTCTAGATAATAATATTGGTGCAAATAACGTCAATATAAAAGAAATCATTGTTAAAAAATTCAACTTCGAACTAGCACTAGAAATAAAAGCATTCTTAGAAGTTCTAACATTATAAATTATCATAAGTTCTGTTGCTAAGCAAGTTACAAACCATGCTGTTTGAAAATAAGCTTGTGTTGATAAAGAATTATATCCTAATAGATACCAAAATATAATAAATGATAAAACATCAATAAGTGAGCTAGTAATTCCCATTACTTTCATAAACCTAGATATTCCCTTAGTATCCCATTTCCTAGGTTTACTCAAAAAATCATCATCAACATTATCATATGGAATTCCAATTTGTGAAAAATCATATATAAAATCCTGAATTAACATCTGAATTGGCAATAAAGGTAAAAATGGTAAAAATATACTTGCTATCATTATACTAAAAACATCACCAAAATCTGCACTAAGAGCCATTTTCATATACTTTATAATATTACCATATACTTTTCTTCCTTCCATTACTCCATCATAAACAACCCTCAAACTTTGTTTCAATATTATTATATCGCTTGCTTCTTTAGCAATAGAAGCAGCTGTATTAACAGAAATTCCCACATCAGCCTGACTTAGGGATGGAGCATCGTTTACACCATCGCCCATATATCCAACAACATGACCTGATTTTTTATACAAAGAAACAACTCTCTCTTTCTGTAAAGGATTCATTCTAGCAAAAACATCTACCTCTTCAATTCTTTTTGCTAATTCTAAATCACTCATCTTATCTATATCAGCCCCAAGCAAAATATCATTTCCATTTAATCCAACTATATTACAAATATTCTTAGTAGCATAAGGATTATCACCTGTTAATATTTTAGTTTTTATTCCAATCTTAGCTAATTTAGATAAAGTAGCTTTAACATCAGATTTAGGTGGATCTAGGAAACCAACAAATCCAATAAAAATCATATCACTCTCTAATAGTTTGTCATTTCCATCCTTTTTAGGATACTCTCTCTTTTCAGATAAAGCTATTACCTGCATTCCTGAATTAGCAAGTTCAATAGCTTTTGCTTCTATTTTTTCAATCATTTTATCATTTATTTCACTAACTTTACCATTTATTCTAATCTTATTACAATTTTTAAGAATTTCTTCCAATGCTCCCTTAGTAATAATTCTATATAAACTACCTTTTTTGACAACAACACTTTGTTTTTTTCTAGTATAATCAAAAGGTATTTCATCTATTTTTTCATACTTATCTATTTTCTTATCAATTTCATGTTCCACCCCATAAGAAATTATAGCTCTATCAACTAAATTCTTAATTCCAGTACTATAATAACTATTTAAATAAGCATATTCTAGTATAGCCTCATTCTCATTTCCTAAAGCATCAATATATTTCTGAAGTATAATTTTATTTTCTGTTAAAGTTCCTGTTTTATCAGTACACAAAATATCTATAGCCCCTAAATTTTGAATAGCTTCCATTTTTTTTACTAAAGTCTTCTTCTTTGCCAAACTCTTACTTCCTTTAGTAAGATTGACATTAAGAATCATAGGTAACATACTAGGAGTAATTCCAACAGCAACAGATAGTGCAAACAATAATGCCTCAGCTATATTTTTTTTTATAATTCCATCTATAACAATAACGACTAAACAGACAACAACCATATATTTTATCAACAAATTTGAAATAGATTTTACTCCCTTATCAAAATTAGTAACTTCTTTTTTTATAGTTATCTCATTACCAACTTTTCCTAAATAAGTATCAAAACCTGTATTTACAACAACTCCTGTCCCTCTTCCACTAACAACAGAAGTTCCCATTAAACAAATATTATTTATATCAAATATCTGTTCATTTTTAATAGATGTGTCAACTCCTTTTTCTATTAACACACTCTCACCTGTAAATACAGATTGATTTACAAATAAGTCTTTACAATCAATTATCTTTAAATCAGCTGGTATTATAGTTCCCGCATTTAATTTAACGATATCACCTACTACAACATCTTCTACTTTTATTTCCATAGAAGTGTTATCTCTTAAAACATTTACAGTAGAATAAATACTTGCTTTCAACTTTTTATTAAATTTATAAACTGAATATTCTTGAAAAAATCTTATAAGTGCACTAATAAAAGCAATTATAACAATTATTATAGAACCAAGCTTATCTCCCAAAAAGAAATTAATAATTGCAAGAATTAATAAAATTATAATAAATTCATCTTTAAAAGACATAACAAGAAAATAAAATGGACTTTTATTATCATCCTTAATTACAACATTTTTACCATCTCTAATTAATCTATTTTTACCCTCTTTCTTAGTAATACCAGCTTCTGTTGTATCTAATTGTTTAAATATTTTATCATTGTCAGTATTTGAAATTTTAATGTATTCTTCCAAAATATCCTTATCATTAGTATTAATTTTTTTATTAGCTTTTGCTTTCTTTATATCAAATATTTGTATCATAATTATCACTTCTTCTATTTTTTATCTATCCATATTATAACACTTTTTTCTCTAACTTACACTAATTAATAAAAAAATTATTAACTTTTAGCAGCTAATAAATATCTAAAATAAATAAACTCTTATCTACATTAATATCATATTATTTTTCACTATTGAAATCTATCTTAAAGTAATCAGAATTAATTTCTAATAAATCAAAATTTAATTTTTGATAATACTCTTCTATTTCTTTTTTTAAAACTCTAACAAATATATCATCTATCTTCTCTTCTCCATAAATATAATGCACAACATATTTCTTCATTACTATCACCTAATAATATATATGAACAAATATTATATTTAAGAATTAAAATTTATCATAAATTATTAAGCATGTGGTACCTCATGCACAAAAGTTCTATTAACTATTCTCTCTCTACCAGGTTCAACAACAGGACTCATAACATTTTCCATAACAGGAGAGCTTCCATAACCTCCCATTCCCATAGCATTAAAATTTTCATTTGTATTAGAATTAACATTTTGGTTAGTTATATTAATATCAATATCATCTTGTCTATATCCTTGATTACAACCATACATTATAAATACCTCCTTTTCTAATTTATAATATGACCAATCTTAAAAACAACCCATTATAAATATCATAATAAAAGAAAAAATTATTATTTACATCTTCTTTTAGAATTATAAATATTTTTAGTAACAACTATTCCTTTTTTTCTATAAAGTTCCTTCTCTAAATAATCATAATAAGTACCTGGTGTAATGATTCCATTAAGACTAAGAATATCACTTCCACTTTTACCAACTATATCATCAGCCAAATAGCAACAATTAGTTCCTAAAACAAAATATGTTTTATATTTTCCTGATGAAAATTTAAAAAATTTAGCTTTTGTACATTTATATAATTTAGCAGCGTAACTTGTTCCATTATTATATTTCAAATCTTCTAAATAATTCCACGAATATGTATTAGAAAATATTTTATCTATTCTCTTTCTTACTTGGTCTATCTGTCTATTATTTAAGTGAATTCCAAATTCAAATAAAGTTTTTTCGCTATTATCAATACAAAAATTAACATAATCGGCATAATTCTTTGTTTGAAAAATAACACCATCTCCAAATAATTCAAACATTTTTCTAGACCCTTCGTCATAATTTGCATAAGAAATAACATTACCATCAAAATAAATATCCATATGTCCGAATTTATTTACTCCTCTATTAGAAGTATGAATCAAAATAAATAAATTTGGTTCCATATCTTTAGTTTTATAGCTTTTATATGAGTAATCATAAACATCCAAACTCTTATTTATAGTAGTCATAACTGAATAAGGAATTATTGATTCAAATATCTTTGGTAAAGTTATTCTAATTCTTCTTTTCAATTTATTCTTTACATTAGTAGAAATAATATTAGAAAAAAAATCATATAAAAAATTTAAACTTAAAAACAAAGTATATAATGCTAAAAAGATTAAAAAGCGTGATAAATTTCCTATTGGAGAATATAAAATTGGAAGACTAATAGAGTAGTATACAACTCCCCCAATAAAATTTTTTATTTTATCTCCTCCACCATTTTCTATCATCAAAAAGCACATAATAAACTGGGCAGTTCCAAACGCAAACAAATACAATGAAAAAATAATTGGTAGCAATGCTATAGATAAAGCTGGTAAAGAAATAATAATTATTGATATAAAAAAGTTAAAAATTAGTGAACTAAAGGTCTTGCTACTTTCTCTTACAGAAAGCTTTCTAAATAAATATTTTAATAATTGAAAGAAAGATAAAAGAAACAATATAAAAGCAACTAAATAAATTACATTTTTATATAAAATATCTCTTCCTAATATTAAAAGAATACTAATTATAGCAAAAAATATTCCTGCAATTAAATCCGTAATTTCTAAATTATTTTTTTTAAGCTTCTTCATATTATCTCCTCATTACATCCATATTATATCAACAAAAAAGAAAAAATTACATTACATTAATCTATAATATTTAATTTTTTCATAAGATACTTAGCATTAGTACTGCTACATTTACCATTTCTTATTTTATAATCAAAACAAATACCATTATCATCATAATATTCCTTAAAATGATAATTATTTAAATTACTAACTTTACATTCACAAAGCTCAAAATCATGAGTAGTAACAAATAAAATAGTTTTATCATTATCAAGTTTTTTTATAACCTCATTTGCCCCATAAATTCTATCACTATAATTAGTCCCCTTAAAAATCTCATCAACAAGTACCAACTTATTTTCTTTATTATAATCAATTGCCTTTTTTATTCTTAAAAGTTCTCCCATAAAGGTAGATATTCCTTTATCAATGTTATCACTAACAGATATTGAAGTGAATACTTTAAAAAAACAACTATTAAATTCATCTGCACATACATAAGTGCCTGCATTCATAAGAAGTATATTTATGCCAATAGTTCTAATAAAGGTTGTTTTTCCGCCCATATTTGATCCTGTTATTATATTTACCCCACATAATGTATCTAAGGAATTAGAAACTGATTTATTTTCATCAAGAAGTGGATGTTTAATATTAACAAATGATAATTTAATATTTTTATTAATTTTTGGAAAACAAATATCATCTCTTACAAGGCCAATACTAGCTAAACTAACAAAAGCCTCCAAATACTCAACCGAAACAATACCATCCTTCAAATTATTATATTTATTTTTTACAAATGAATTATATAATATCATGACAATAATATTAAGAGAAAATAATCCATTAAATAAAAAATTTGATAAAATATTATTCTTTAAATTATTAAGTTCACTAATAAATACTAATTTTTTCATTTCTTTATTACATTCAGATATATTAGAACTATACTTTTTTAAAATATCAGAATTAAATTCACCATTACCAACAATTTTAAATGTTTTAAATAGTTTTGCATAATCTCCACTAATTTTATCTATAATATTAAAATTAGTACTTTCAACAAATGAATACATAAAATTAATAAAAAAATTAATCATAACAAAACAAAAAAACAATGTAAACGGAACTACATTAGCAAGTGCTAAAATCAAAAATATCAAAGTAATTAAATTATTAATAAAACAAATGCTAACAAACAATAAATTAATTTTTAAATTATTATTTAATAAATCAAAATTATTCTCTAAGTTTATATTTTTATCTTTAAAACATGATAATGATTCCAAAAAATCAACACAAAAATAAGGCTTATCATTTAATTCTTTAATAACAGATTGATATTTTTTTAATTTATCAAAATCTTTTTTCTTATTAGATAATTGTTGAATTAATTTTTCTTCACCACCAATAGTTCTACAAAAATTTAAATATTGAAACAAACTGCTTTTTCCTACTACATTTAAATCATTAAATAATTCATTATTATACTTCTCACCATTATTTTTTATTTCTTTCCATTTACTATTAATTCTTGATTTATATTCATCAAAAATATCTAAACAGTTTCCGTAATAACTAAATTTTTTATAATATTTATCATGAATAATTATCAAAAAAATAAAGCAAATTACAAAAATAAATCCTATAAAATTAAAAATTCCACCAATGCAAAAACAAATTATGAATGCCAAAAATACTAAAATTCTAAAAATTGAAAGTATATTAATTTTTCTTTGGCAAAAATTATAAATATTCCTATATTTATTATAATCAAATTTAAACAAATTTCCATCTCCTATCAATATAGTAAAATTATATAATACTTAATTTAATTTGTCCACAAAAAAAGCCTAAACTCATTTTTTAAATGAATTTAGACATAAAAAAAATATTGGCAACTACCTATTTTCGCGATTAACTATCGTCGGCGTTAAAGTGCTTAACTTCTGTGTTCGAGATGGGTACAGGTGAACCACTTTGCTATCATCACCAATATACTTTTATTTATTAATTGTTCTCTGAAAACAAGATAATGTTTTTATCAAATTAGTTTTTATGGGATTAAACCCTCAATCTATTAGTACTAGTCCGCTCAATGTATCGCTACACTTCCACTTCTAGCCTATCTACCAGTTAGTCTTTCT
>CAKPER010000025.1 GCA_934149245.1 uncultured Bacilli bacterium
TGCAAAGAAATTATTGCCAATTGTTTTTAAATTAGGAAAAGATATTTCTTTTATTTCTCTATTAAAGCAGCAAAAATCTTTACCGACTTCTTCTAACTTGTCCATAGTGATATTTTTTAGTTTAGTATTGTCTAAAAGAAAATGATCCCTTATTTTTTTTGCTTTTGGTAATGTTAACGTAGTTAATTCTTCGTTATATTGAAGAAAATTACTGCCAATCTCTACGACATTATCTAAAGATAATTTTTTTAATTTAGTATTATTTTTAAGAAAATAATCACCTATTTTAGTAATAAGTGGATTTTCATATGAGATTATTTCATTATATTTATTTAGTTCAATTGTAATTAGTTTATCTTCACCTTCTACAGTTATTTCTATTTTCTTAGTGTGAGTATCTTTATTAGTTGTTACAGAAATATTTTTTATATTTTTTATGGTATCTGGAAATGAATCTCTACTATCTTTAAGACAATTTTTTATTGTTTTTTCTTTTAAATCTAATATATAATTCTCCATTAAAATATATCTTTCTTTAGCTAATTTTTGCGGTTTAAAGTTTTCTATTATTATATTATCAGGACAATAATAAGTATTATTTATTTCAAAATTATATTTATAAAAAAGATTATCAGAAGCTTTAATATATGTTGGAACATCAAATTCTCCTGGTTCATTAGATTGAACAAGATTATAATATTTTTCAAATGCTTTGGTGAGTCCTGGAATTATTTTTTCTAGATTATTAGAGTAAGTAGCATCAGGATTATTAACGGTATGATTGTAACGGTTTTTTATTGATAACGTATTAGGTTTTGTTCTAGTGAATTGAATGCTCATAATAGAAGTTCCATATTTATCATCCCTTCTAGGATTTGGATAATCTTTTCTTTTGATGGAATCTATATTTTTAGATACGGCAAAAAAGACATAACACTGGACTAATCTTCCACCTCTAAAAGTACATAATTCTTCAGCTTCTTGATAATATTTTTTAAATTTTTGAATTTCTTTCTCATTGTGGCACTCAAAAAAATCGTAGCCAGCTTCATCTAATAATTCTTTAGGACTTTTTTCTGTATCTAATAGTTCTACTTTCCCTTTTTTCGTGATTGATAATTCTCTAGATATTACCAGTTGAATAAAATCATCTAAATAACCATCTACTATATCTTCATATAGGTAACGAGAAGGATAAAAAGTTGATAACAAAATGTTGGGAAGTAATCCTGGAGTTTCTAATATAGTAGAAAAGTTTTTGCGACATAAGTGCATCATTTTCTCACCGTAATATTTTTTTATTATTTTTAAATCACTATTCATAATTACCTCTTTTCTTTTTCTTTATCCTATTTGGTTCTTTTTTGAGGATAACTTAAATTTGTTAATTTATTTACTATTTTATTTTTAGCATTCTTTAAAAATACTATTTTATATAAATTTTTATAATATGGATTTTTCTCTAAAGCATATTTACCTATCCTTGTTACTTTAGGAACATATAATTCGCTTATGGTTTCATTTTCTGCTAGGCAAGAGTTTTCTATTTCAATAACATTATCTAATCTTAAAGATTTTAAAGCTTTATTTCTATTTAATGATCTATTTTTTAAAACTTTAACATTTCTTATATTTATTTTTTCTAGTATTTCATTAGTTTCTAAAAAATATTCTCCTAAATCGGTGAGCTTTTCTAAATCTATTTCTCTTAATTTTTTATTATTTTCTAAAAAATGATTACCAGCTTTTGTTAAATTTGGCAAAATAGCCGTATGAATATCACGATTATAACAGAAGCAGAAATTTCCTACTTCTTCTAGTTTTGGAAAATATATTTCTTCAGCATACCTACAACTTTCAAAGCAACTATTACCAATATACATTGCTTCTGGCATAGAGATTATTTTAGCATTTTTATTTTTTTTAAAACTTGCAATACCTAGAACTCTTAATTTTTCAAAAAATATTTTGTTTAATCCTAAATTATTTCCAAAGAAAAAATCTCCTACTTCTTCTAATTCTGGCATAAATACACTATCTAAAATTTCATTCCATTGAACAAAACGCATTCCTACTTTTTTAACATTACTAAGAGATAGTTTTTTTAATGTTCTACATTTATATAAAAAGTTATCTTTTATTTGGGTTACAAGAGGATTTGTATAAGTAATTATTTGATTTTTTTCATTTAGCTCTATTATTATTAACTCATCACTGTCTTTGGTTTTTATTTCTACTCTTTTTATTTTTTCTTTTTTATTGTTTTTAACATTAATTTTTTCTATATTTTTGATAGTATCTGGAAATGAATCATCATTTTTTCTATCATAAGCCTCTATTTTTTTATTTACAAGATCTAAGATAAAACCATCCATTACTATGTATTTTTCTTTATCATATTTTTTAGCTTGAAAGTTATCTATTATTACATTGTTTGGACAATAATATATGTTATTTTCTTCATAGTTATAATGATAGAATTTATTTTCATTAGAATTTACATAACCAGGAACATTAAAACTATTATCTATATTAGCTTGAAACATATGATAGTCTTGTTCCATAGCTTTAGTTAAACCTGGATTTATATTTTCTAAATTATTTGAATAAGTAGCGTCTGGATTGATAACAGTATGATTATATCTATTCTTTATTGATAATATATGTGGTGGAATTCTTGTATATTGAATACTCATAACAGATGTTCCATATTCATCTTCTCTTTTAGGATCTGTAAAGTTTTCTCTTTTTATTTGATTAACATTTTTTTTAACAGCCCAAAATACATAGCAATCTTGTAATCTGCCTTGGTTAAAAGTACAAAGTTCTTCATCTTCTTGATAATACTTTTTAAATTTCTGAATATCTTCTTCTGTTTTGCATTCAAAAAAGTCATACCCTTTTTCGGCAAATAGCTCTGATACGGTTTTGCCAGTATTAATTAGCAATGATTCTCCTTGAGTTTCTTTATAGTGAGAAAATACAAAATTTATAAAACTTTTTAAATATGCTTCATCCTTTATTAGATTATCATATAAAAAAATATCTTTAGCAAAGTTATCAGTTAATATTTTTTGTAGTTCACCTGGAGTCTCTAATATAGTAGAAAAGTTTTTGCGACATAAGTGCATCATTTTCTCACCATAATATTTTTTTATTACTTTTAAATCACTATTCATAATTACCTCTTTCCTTTTTCTTGGTAGTGTGAATAGCTTCATACACTACTACCTATTTTTCTTTATACTTCAACAAATTTCTGCTTTTTTAAAAAATATAGAAGTCAAAACCAAATCATTGAACGCTTTAATCGTACTTTAAAATATTATTATCGTCCAAAATGTTGATTTACTTTTATTGATAATGCCAATAGTTATATGGTCTTATTTGCTACTTATAATAACTTTTTAAGGTCTAATAGCGCATTAATTGCCCCCAATGTTGAACTAACTGAATTAAAAGAAATATCCAATATGCCTAATAAATAGATTGAACTATTAAAACTTGGTTATAAATTCGCATTTCTTTTGGAACTACTTGTATTAGAAAGCATATTTCTTACTGTTGATGGAAAGGTCATCTTTTCTTTGAAAAATAAGTAAGATCCTTATCTATATTAACAACAGAACCTAGTAAAAGTTCTTTTAAACATTTATTCTGAAACAAGAAATATGAATCAATATTTTTTAATCTAGGAGCAGTTAATAATTCTAATATTTCATTTTCTCTTAAAAAGTTATAACCTACTTCTTCTAAATTTTTTAAGATTAATTTCTTTAGTTTCTCATTAGAAAATAAGAAATCATTACCAATTTTTTCTACATTTGGTAAAGATATTTTATTTATTTTGATATTATCTACAAAGAATTCATCGCCAATTGTTTTTAAATTAGGAAAAGATAGTTCTTTTATTTCTCTATTAAAGTAGCAGAAGTATCCACCTACTTCTTCTAAATTGTCCATGGTGATACTTTTTAATTTAGTATTATTTTCAAGAAAATCATCACCTATTTTAGTAATAAGAGGATTTTCATATGAGATTATTTCATTATATTTATTTAATTCAATTATAATTAGTTTATCTTCACCTTCCACGGTTATTTCTACTTTTTTAGTGTGGGTATCTTTATTAGTTGTTACAGAAATGTTTTTTATATTTTTTATAGTATCTGGAAATGAATCTCTACTATCTTTAAAGCAATTTTTTATTGTTTTTTCTTTTAAATCTAATATATAATTCTCCATTAAAATATATCTTTCTTTAGCTAACTTTTGAGGTTTAAAATTTTCTATTATTATATTATCAGGACAATAATAAGTATTATTTATTTCAGAATTATATTTATAAAAAAGATTATCAGAAGCTTTAATATATGATGGAACATCAAATTCTCCTGGTTCATTAGATTGAACAAGATTATAATATTTTTCGAATGCTTTGGTGAGTCCTGGAATTATTTTTTCTAGATTATTAGAGTAAGTAGCATCAGGATTATTAACGGTATGATTGTAACGGTTTTTTATTGATAACGTATTAGGTTTTGTTCTAGTGAATTGAATGCTCATAATAGAAGTTCCATATTTATCATCCCTTCTAGGATTTGGATAATCTTTTCTTTTGATGGAATCTATATTTTTAGATACGGCAAAAAAGACATAACACTGGACTAATCTTCCACCTCTAAAAGTACATAATTCTTCAGCTTCTTGATAATATTTTTTAAATTTTTGAATTTCTTTCTCATTGTGGCACTCAAAAAAATCGTAGCCAGCTTCATCTAATAATTCTTTAGGACTTTTTTCTGTATCTAATAGTTCTACTTTCCCTTTTTTCGTGATTGATAATTCTCTAGATATTACCAGTTGAATAAAATCATCTAAATAACCATCTACTATATCTTCATATAGGTAACGAGAAGGATAAAAAGTTGATAACAAAATGTTTGGAAGTAATCCTGGAGTTTCTAATATAGTAGAAAAGTTTTTTCGACATAAGTGCATCATTTTCTCACCATAATATTTTTTTATTGTTTTTAAATCACTATTCATAACTACCTCTTTCTTTTGTACTACTTAGTTCTTTTTGGGGAATGACTTAAATTGGTTAATTCGTTTGCTATATTGTTCTTTACATTTCTAAGGAAGGCTGATTTATGTAGAGTTTTATAATAAGAGTTTTTTTCTAAAGTATATATGCCTATACTAGTTACCTTAGGAGCATAAAGTTCACTTATGTTTTCGTTTTCTCTCAAACAAAAATTTCCTATTTGAATTGCATTATCTAATCTTAAAGATTTTAAGCCTTTATTTCTACTTAATGAACAACTATTTAAAGTTATAACATTGATTATATTTATTTTTTCTAGTATTTCGTTTTCTTCTAAAAAATAATCTCCTAAATAGATAACGTTTTTTAAATCTATTTCTCTTAATTTTTTATTATATCTTAAGAAATTACTGCCTACTTTTTCTAAATTTGGCAAAATAGCAGTATGAATATCTTGATTATACGCGAAGAAGAAATCGCCTACTTTTCTTAATTTAGGGAAACAAATTTCCTCGGCATGAATACAGGTTTCAAAACAAGAATCAGCAATATACTCCACTTCTGGCATAGAGATTATTTTAGCTTGTTCATTTTTTTGGAAACTGCAATTACCTAGAGTTTTTAATTTTGCAAAAGATATTTCTTTTAAGCCTAAATTATTTTCAAAGAAAAAGTCTCCTGCTTCTTCTAGTTTTGGCATAAATACACTATCTAGAATTTCATTTTGCTGAACAAAACGTATTCCTACTTTTTTGACATTACTAAGAGATAGTTTTTCTAATGTTTTACATCTATTTAAAAAATCAGATTTTATTTCGGTTACGATAGGATTGGTATAGGCAATTATTTGATTTTTCTCATTTAATTCTATTATTATTAATTCATCACTATCTTTAGTTTTTATCTCTATTCTTTTGATTCTTTCCTTTTTATTTTTAGTAACATTAATTTTTTCTATATTCTTAATAGTGTCTGGGAAGGAGTCGTTATTATCTTTGTCATAAGCTTCTATTTTTTTACCTACAAGATCTAAGATAAAACCATCCATTACTATATATTTTTCTTTATCATACTTTTTTGCTTGAAAGTTATCTATTATTACATTATTTGGACAATAATATATATTATTTTCTTCATAATTATAGTAATAAAATTTATTTTCATTAGAATTTACATAACCAGGAATATCAAATCCATTATCTATATTAGCCTGAAACATATGATAGTCTTGTTCCATAGCTTTAGTTAAACCGGGATTTATATTTTCTAAGTTGTTTGAATAAGTAGCATCTGGATTGATAACAGTATGATTATATCTATTCTTTATTGATAATATATGTGGTGGAATTCTTGTATATTGAATACTCATAACAGATGTTCCATATTCATCTTCTCTTTTAGGATCTGTAAAGTTTTCTCTTTTTATTTGATTAACATTTTTTTTAACAGCCCAAAATACATAGCAATCTTGTAATCTGCCTTGGTTAAAAGTACAAAGTTCTTCATCTTCTTGATAATACTTTTTAAATTTCTGAATATCTTCTTCTGTTTTGCATTCAAAAAAGTCATACCCTTTTTCGGCAAATAGCTCTGATACGGTTTTGCTGGTATTAATTAGCAATGATTCTCCTTGAGTTTCTTTATAGTGAGAAAACACAAAATTTATAAAACTTTTTAAATATTCCTTATCTTTTTCTATATTTTCATATAAAAAGATATCTTTAGCAAAGTTATCAGTTAGTATTTTTGATAGCTCCCCTTGGTGCTCTAAAATAGTTGGGAAATGTTCGCGACACAAGTGCATCATTTTTTCACCATAATATTTTTTTATTATTTTTAAATCACTATTCATAAACATCATCCTTTATTTATCTTATCATTCTTAGTATAACATATTTAAAGAAGTTATAAAAGAAAAAGATATATGATTTTTCAACCATATAATCTTTTCAAATAACATCTTTCTTTATTTTTGTATTCTATTATCAGTAAATCTTTATCATAGTTTTTATTTATATTACGACCGTATTTTTCATCTAACCTCCCAAAAGCTAACAGCTGATTAGTTAGCTCAGGTAAAAAAGCATTATTTATATAAATTAAATCATTTACTTCTAAACTTTTGTTTAAGTCATAAAACTCTATATTAAAGATATAAATATTTTTACTCTCATCTTCTAAAGTATAACGATACTTTTCGATATTTTTGATTGTTAATTTAATCATCAAATCACCTTTATTCATAGCAAGATACTACTTGCATATTATCATCATATTTTTGAACTACCTTTTTGTAAGTTTCATAAACATTTTTATAATTTGGTAAATATTTAGCTATTTCTTGATTAGAAAATGGTACTACTTTAAAGTTTCTATATTTTAAGTAATAAGTATAAGTTAATTCATTATTTACATTATCTAATTTTATAGTTGTTTTACCGTTTTTTTCGGTTTTAGTAATATCAACTGATGTCATAAGTCCAACCATTTTATTGTAATTAGCATCTTGATATTGAGCCGAAATTAGGTTACCTAGTGAATATACAACTAAGGTATCATCAATCCAGGTTACGGGTTGAATAACATGAGGATGTGTTCCTACTATTATGTCTACTCCAAGACTCGCTAAATATTTAGCCATATCTTTTTCGTAAGCTGTTGGTTCATCAGTATACTCAATTCCCCAGTGCATAGCTACTATTAATAAATCAACTTTACCTCTTACTCTCTCAATATCTTCTTTTACTGTTTTTTTATAAGCTTGATACTTTGTATCTTGTTCTGGATCATTTATTTCTAAATCTGTTGGCCAAACATTTACTAAATAATCTTTACCATTTGGAATAGGCATTCCATTGGTTCCGTAAGTATAATTTAACATAGTATAAGAAATATTATTACTTTTTCTTATGTCTACTTCATTTCTTTTTTCTAAACTAGCATAGCTACCAACAGCTAAAACATCTTTTTGATTATCCCAGTATTTTCTTGCTGATAATACGGCTTTTTCTCCTGAATCCATCGTATGATTAGTTGCTAGTGATACTAAATTAAAACCGACATCAATCATAGCGTCTCCAGCTTCTTGAGGAGAATTAAACGTAGGATAATCACTTAATCCTAGCTCAGTTCCTCCTAAAACGGTCTCCTGATTATAATATTTTATGTCATATTTTGAAACAATTGGTTTTATTAATTCATACATTGGCTTAAAATCATAACCATTATAATTAGCGTTTTTATTAGCGTCTTTGTATAGGCTTGAATGAATTAAGTTATCTCCAGCCATAATCATATTTGTTTTATATTCTTTTGTTTTAGTATTTTTCTCTACTTTGGTGTTTTTAGGCGTTTTAGTGTTAGGCTTAGTGGACTTCTTTTGATAAATTAATATACCACTTATTACAACTAGGATAACTAAAATAACTGTAATTACTAAAAAGATAATATTTTTTTTATTATTTTTAGTTTTTCTTCTTTTTCTTCTACTTCTTGTTGCCATTTTATTACCTCTCAATTTTCTTTATCAATGCAAAATCAATCATACTATTTTCTTTACTTGCCTTAATACATTTTACTAATACTTTATCACCAAAACTATATTTATGTTTTTTGTTTCGACTAACTAGTGATAAGGATTTTTCTATATAGTTATAGCCACCATGAGGCATATCTTCTATTTTTATTAAGCCTTCTATAGTGTTTGGAAGTTCAACAAACATTCCAAATTCTAAAACGCCAGATATTATTCCTTCAAATTCTTCTCCTATGTGATCTTCCATATATTCTGCCATTTTCATATCATCTACATCACGCTCACATTTTACAGCATCTTGTTCTTTAACTGAACAATGTTCGGCTAGAGTTGGTAATTCCATTTCCCAATTTTCTACTGTTTCTTCTGAATATTTATGACTATAATCTTTAAGAAGACGATGAAGTATCAAATCAGGATATCTTCTAATTGGTGAAGTAAAGTGAGAGTAGCATTTACTTCCTAGCCCAAAGTGTCCAATGTTTTCGCTGGAATATATAGCTTTAGCTTGGCTACGAATGGCCATATCATTTAAGATTTTATAATCTGGTTTATCTTTTAATTGTTTTAAAATGTTTTGTAAATCTTTACCAGTTATGGATTTTCTTTTGCCTTTTACAGAGTAACCTCTTGATGATAAGAAGTCAAAGAAGCTTTGTAATCTTTTTTCATCTGGTTTATCATGTACTCTATATATTCCTGGTAGATCTTGATAATAAATATATCCTGCTACTGTTTCGTTAGCCATAACCATAAAGTTTTCAATCATATTCTCGCCTGTTCCATCTTGTCTTAATTTTATATCTATTGGATGGCATTTTTCATCAACGATTATTTTGGCCTCGTTACTAGAAAATTCTATATAACCTCTATTTATCATCTTTTTTCTGATAATATCAGATAGTTTACGCATTAATTTTAAATCATCTGCATAGTCAGTATATTTAGGATCAATAATGTTTTTATCTAGAATATCATTTACTTTATTATAAGTCATTTGAATTCTACTTCTTATTACACTTGGAGTTATATTGTAGCTGACAACTTCGCCTCTATTATTTACTTTCATAATACAAGACATTGCTAATCTATCTACTCCTGGATTTAGTGAACATATTCCATTTGATAATTGATGTGGTAACATAGGAATTACTCTATCAACTAAATAAACACTTGTTCCTCTGAAATAAGCCTCTTTATCAAGAGCACTACCTTTTTTTACATAGTTACTTACATCTGCTATATGAACACCTAATTCATAGGTTTTGTCATCTAATATTTTAATACTAATAGCATCATCTATGTCTTTAGTATCATCCCCATCAATAGTAAAGATGGTTTGACTTCTTAAATCAAGACGGCCTTCCATCTCTTCAGGACTTACAGAATCAGGAATTTCTTTTAATTCCTCTAAAACTTCATCATTAAAGTTAGGATGAAAGTCATTAGCATAAACGAATGATAAAATATCTACTCCAACATCATTTTTATGGCCTATTACATGTAATATTGCTCCTAAATACTTGCTAGTGGCAATTGGCTTTACTAAAACTTTATGTCCTTCTACTAAACCATGCTGATAAGTTTTATCTATTTCAATATCATTTATAGATTTTTTGTCTGGTTTGACAAAGCATTTTCCGTCTTTGAAATAAACAGTTCCAACAAATGAATTTTCATCTCTAGATAATATTTTTACTATTCTTCCTTCAGTTTTATTGTTTAATAGTTCAATTAATACTACATCTCCACTTCTTGCAGTATTAAGATTATTCTTTCCAATATATATATCTTTTTTCCCTTCGCCTATTTCAACAAAGCCGAAGCCTTTGGGATTCATAATTAATTTTCCTTTAATTAAATGACTGTTTTGAAGTAATAAATATCTTCGCTTTTTTTCGCTGTAATATAATATTCCTTTTTTAGTCATTTCTTCTAATTGCTTTTCTAATTTTTTATAATCTTCTATATCACTAAAACCTAATGCATCATTTATTTCGATAGCACTTTGAGCAGGTTTATCTTGACTACTTAGTATTTCTATTATTCTATCTTCCATTTTATTCACATATTCTAATATATAATTTGATATTAGAAACTCCTTTCTTAAGAACTATCTTTATTCTTAATATTAATTATAATATAAAGTTTCTGTTATAGCAAGAAATAATAAAAATTTTATTTAATGAAAAAAATGTCAGACAAACTTGCTGACACCAAATGTTTTTTATATTTATTAATTGAGTTTTAACCAAAAAATTGTTATAATGACCATTAATATTGATTTTTTGAAATTGTGGAACGTGAGAAAATGCCACCTAAAAATTTGATGACATTTCAAATATTGGTATGCTTTATGATATTAAAGATTATCTTTACTTTTCTTTCTTGCTTTGCTTAAAGATCTTTTTATATTATTCTTTCCAATATAATAAAAATCGTATGGTGCTCTTTCTAACAAATATGATTTGGCTTTTTTTAGAAACTCAATATAATCTTCCTTAGAATAATTAGCTTCCTCTAAAAATAATAAAGTTTGTTTCTCTAGCAACTTACTATCTATTTCATTAGAATACATTTCAATTCCTTTACTATAATTATAAAAAATTCTATCTATCTTAATCAATGACTCATTCGATTTATAATTGTCAATAATGGATTCTATTATATTATTATTTAATTTTATATATTCTTTTTCATCATAATGAATATCTGCCCCATAGCCTGTTGTAGCATACTTTTTATATACAAATTTTGATTTAATTGGCTCAACATATGTAACATTAGCATATTGATTTACTAATTTTTTTAATTTTCTGTTTATAACCGATGATATATTTAACCCAAGAAAGTTAGGGGCTCCACATATATACACCTGTGTATTCGAGCCATTAATTCTATTGTTTGACTGGATTAATTTAAGAGTTGCTGCCAAAGAAGTCAAATCTCTGTTAATACCGTATGTAAACTTTTGAGTAAGTTTTCCATTTCTGGTAATATTATCTAAAAATGAACCTGTACATCCACTGTAGACTAAAATATTAGCTAAATTAGGATTACTCTCTAAAACAATATCCTTGAAGCCTTTATCTGTTTCCAAATTGATTGGATAAAAATTCTCTATTTGTTCTTGCGTTATTCCGTTAGATGACATACTATTTGGTCCATTTGAATAATCCATGCGATTATACCTATTTATCTCATTTTCGGTTATATTGGCAATTAACCATTCAAACACATGCTCGTCATTATTATTTTGTGCCCTAGAAAAATTATGCACTTCTAAAGTAATATTTTTCTTT
Organism: uncultured Bacilli bacterium; assembly: GCA_934149245.1. Classification (GTDB taxonomy): domain Bacteria; phylum Bacillota_I; class Bacilli_A; order RF39; family UBA660; genus RUG11198. Next base: position 11,885 of record CAKPER010000025.1, read on the forward strand.
TCCATCTCTTCTTTCAAAGATTCATTTCTTAATAATAATGGTTTAATTGTTCGCGTCATAGAATATCCAGATGCAATAGAATTTCCAACACTAGTAATTCTTAAATTTTTAACACCACTATTTGATAATTTTTCGGCTAATTTCATATTTTTTTCATTCTGAATAAAAGTAATATCTTTCAACATTTGTATTCCCCCTAAAACCTAATAATTTAACATTTTTAAAACTTTCTTTTTCATATTGCATTGTCCTAAATAATTAGGATGACAATCATCTTTAGCAACAAAATTAATGTTATCAATAACATCAACAAAAAAAACATTAGAATAACTATCACATAACTTTTTTACCTCAATATTTGCATAACGATAAATTGGTAGCAGCATTTTTCTTATAGCGTACGATTGAAACATTGGATAAACCCCAAACACATAAATTTTTACTGTAGGATTTAATAATATTAAATAATCAATCATTTCTTTTACATCACATATAGTCTTTTTAAAATTTTGATTAAAATGAAATAACATCTGAGGTATAACTTTACTGATATCATGAGTTCCCATCTTCATGTAATGATGCATATTCATTTGACCACAGCTATAAAAGAAAATAGGATTGATTGCATCTGTATAATGAGAAGTTACTTTTAGATTAGGATTATCAGTATTGCTGTAATATCTTTCTAAAAAATTTGGACTCATTGGAAAGGGAAAAACATTTTTTGTATTTACAGCTTTTTTGGATTGAAGATAATTTAAATTATAGTATTCTTGTTTTTGATAATCAGAATCAATTATTTTTTTTAAAGACCATGTTTTGTTACAACCAATGCTATGCATATTTACATAGTTCACATAAATTCCATTTAGAGTCAATTCTTCGCTAACCATGTCAATATAGCTTTTTGATTCTACATTGTCAGGAGTGTGTGGTACACCAAAGCAATCTAATGCACCTATAATGTATAGTTCCTTATCGTAATAAATTTTTTTAACTTTTTCGTACATATCTATCCCCACTTAGTGATATATTTTACCACTAATTAATTATGTTGTCAAGCAGCATAGTATATAACTCAAATTGTGAATTTTTTTACTTTTTTATAAACTAAAATAGTTAATGTTATATATATCAACTATTTTATAGAACAAACAAAAAGTGCCAACCAAACTTGCTGACACCAAATATTTTTTATATTTATTAATTAGTTTTTTAGGGATAATACTAAAGAAATCATAAAGAAAGCTATTCCTAGAAGCATTGTAAGTCTTGTTAAAAACAATTCAAAACCTCTCTCTTTAGTGTTGGCAAATAAATCAGAGTTTCCACCTTGAACTATTTGTCCAGCTGATTCTGCTTTACCACTTTGTAATAAAACTATTATAATTAATAATATTGATACAATTAATAAAACTATTTCCATATTAATTCCTCCTGATGGTATTATAGCACATATAGATATTGGAAACAAGCTATTTTTATGGATTAAAACGATAGATACTCTAAATATTTTCAATTAAACTTGCTTTTAGCAAAGACTTAAAAAAATTAATTATAATATTTTAAAAATGCAGTTGCTAAAAAAATTGTAGTTTATATACTATCCCAAACTTTACTTTAAAGTAATTTTTTTAACTGAATAAATATTGCTACTTAAAATTTATAATAATTGTTATACTTTAACATATATTTAAATGAGTTAAGAAAGGAAGATTGTATGAATAATAGTTATTATCCTAATCCTGTTTTTCCAGGAAATTCTTTTAATAATACACCAGATCAGCAAAGTGTTCCTAGTTATGATGCTAGTCAAAAAAATAATGTTAATAATTATACTGAGGAACAATCTTATATTGAAAATATTATTAGAATTAATAAAGGAAAAATGGCAAAATTTCATGTTACAGTACCTGGTTCTAAGGAATGGCAAGATCGAGTTTTTACAGGTATTATAGAACAAGCTGGACGTGATCATGTAATTGTATCAAATCCTAATACTGGAGAATGGTATCTAATTTTACTTATATACCTAGATTTTGTTACTTTTGATGAACCACTTAATTATAGTACACAGTTTGCTACTCCTCCTAAAGCATAAAAAGAATTTGATTATTTGTTTTTAATCAAACTCTTTTTTATTTCTTTAAGAAAAGTTATACAGCTGTATATCCACCATCTATTGGCAAGATAACACCAGTAACATAACTAGCTTCATCACTTGCTAAAAATATTGCTCCAGCATTTAATTCTCCTTCATGGCCATATCTTCCTAAAGGAACTGTTGCTTTCATATAATTAGTAAATGCTTCTGTTTTTAGTGTTTCTTCAGTTAATTCTGTTGCAAAATAACCAGGGCATATAGCATTACAAGTAATATTATATTTGGCAAGTTCTGCTGCTACTGCTCTTGTAAAATTAACAACTCCTCCTTTTGAAGAATGATATGCTACTGTATCCATTGCTGTATTACCAACTAAACCATACATAGAAGCTATATTTATTATACGTCCATAATTATTCTTCTTCATTATATTAGCAAATGCTCTAGTTACATAGAAAACACTAGATAAATCAGTATCTATTGTAAATTGCCATTCCTCATCTGTCATATTTAAGACACCATTATTTTTAGCAGAGCCAGCACAATTTACTAATACATCTATCTTGCCATATTCCTCTTCAGCAATTTTAGCTGCATTATTTACATCTTCAACATTAGTAACATCACATTTTATTGGTAAACATCTAACTCCTAGTTTTCTTATTTTCTCAGCAAGTTGCTCTAATCTTTCAATTCTTCTTGCTGTAATAACTAAATCAGCACCTTGTTTAGCAAATCCTTCAGCCATTTGGGCACCTAATCCACTGGAAGCACCTGATACTATAACTACTCTTCCTTTTAAATTAAACATCATTATCACCTATCTTTCTACTATGTAATTATAATATTTTTTTTAAGATATGGCAACAAAAAAAATTAATAGTTAATAAGACATTATTATCTTGATTGATAGCTTAGTAACTATTAAATTTAAAAAACTTTTATACGCATTATATCATATTTATAAACTTTTTTATCTAATTTAAATTTTATTATTTCTTTAGGATGATTAGCTTTATCTACTATTTCATCATCTTCATTATATATAATATCAGGAATTGTATAAGTGAATGTTTTTATATTTGGTCCAAAAAATTCCACTTCATCTCCAGGCTTAAAATAATTTCTTTCTGTTAATGTTACCATTTGGGTTTCTTTATCATAATCTAAAATAATTCCTAAAAAATCTTGATTTGAAACTTCTTGTCTACCTAAATAGTATTGTTCTCTAATACTTGGTTCTTGATTAAAAAATTGATCTATGCTTTCACGATTGGCAACTCTATTTAGGATATTAGAATAATATTCTATTTTATCTTCAGTTAACGTGTTACTATAATAGTTATCAATAGCTTCTCTATAGGTACTTATTACTGTTGCTATATAATAATTACTACGCATTCTGCCTTCTACTTTTAGAGAGGTTATGCCAATATCAATCATTTCCTTTAAACATTTTATCATTGATAAATCTTTAGTAGACATAGTAAATTTTGTTTCGTTGTTTATGTCGCTATTGCCATCATTTAAAGTAAAACACCATCTACAAATTTGAGCACAAGCTCCACGGTTAGCATCTCTATTAGTAAAATAGTTAGATAGTACACATCTACCTGAATATGCTGAACAGGTAGCTCCATGTAAAAAACATTCTACTTCTACTCCAGCTTTATCAATAATATCTTTTATGTCTTTTTTGGAACACTCTCTAGCAAGAACTACTCTAGTGGCACCTTCGTTTTTCCAAAAAAGAGCACTTTCGTAATTAGCATTAGACATTTGGGTAGATATATGAATATCAAGATTAATTTTGTATTTATTAATAATATCTATAATGCTTGGATCAGATGAAATAATTGCATCTACTTTAAATTTTTCTAATTTTTTTAAATATTCTACTAAACCTTTATAATCTTCATTATGAAATACTATATTTACTGTAACATATAATTTTTTTCCTAATTTATGGGCATAATTAGCTGCTTCTTCTATTTGGGAATCACTAAAATTAGTAGCATTTGCTCGTAGTGAGTAAGATTTACCACCAATATAGACAGCATCTGCTCCATAAAGATATGCTATTTTTAATTTGTCTAAACTACCTGCTGGGGCTAATAATTCTACTTTATTCATAATCTTCCACCTTATATACTGTTTTATGATCTGATAAGCCAACATATTCTTCTTTAGCAGTTTTTTTCTCTTCAATAAACATATTTAACATATCCATAAATTCGTCATTTGAAATATTAAAGGCATTTAATATTATATAATCAACGTCTACTTTATCTATTTCATTTATTAAGTTAATGGGTTCTTTTGTAAATATTGTAGTTCCTTCTTTTTCTTCTAGGATAGGATATTTATCTTCACCATTTTTTATATAGTAGATATTATTTAGTTTGTTTGCCTTGATATATTCTAGGTAATTTGTTATTAAATGACGTTTAGAATAGAATATTGGTAAATAACCATATGCTATTAGAATTAATTTATTATATTTTGCTATTTCATTTATTTCTTCAATAGTTATATCATTAGTGATTGTAGAATACTTTATTCCTCTTTTGCTATAAAAATTATTGCTATACAAAGATGAGTTAAGATGTTCTTGATAAATGACTAGATCTTTATTAATTCCTAATCTTTTGCATAGATTGATAACTGATACATCATAAAAGAATATTTTTCTTATGCTTAATTTATTTAATCTTATTAAAGCTTCTTCTAGTATTTCTAAATCTTCGGTATGAATTATTTTATTTATTGATACGCATATTTCTTTGCTGGTTAAATTTATAATACTTTTGATATCTTCAATACTAAAATAAATGCTACTATTTACAGAAAGTTCTTCTAAGGGAAGGATTACTCCTTCAGCTTTGCTATTTAAAATTTTGCCTAAATTATCTAGGCTTTTTGGTATTACTAGTATTTTTTTCATCATACTCACCTTCTTAATATTTATCTTTTTTTATTATTTAATCTATCTATAAATTGTTTGTTAATGTTATCTATATCATCTTTTGATGATATTTCTTTTATTTTTACATTATTTAGTAATGATTTCATTCTATTTAAAAGCTCTTTTTGTTTCTTCATTGCATTTTTATCAGTTATTTGTTGGGTTTGTAATTTATTATCTATATTTTTAGAAAACCAAATTATTCCAATACTTTCTAATTTAGATATTTGTTCAAAAGATAAATTTCCTGTTTTATATGCGATTTTTTGATTATTAATCCAATTACCTAGATTAATTTTTCCATCTTCATCTCGTTTCCAACCGTTATTGGTTTTAAAACCTTGTGGTACTTTTAAATTACCATGATATTCATAATATATTTTTGCATATTCATACATTTCTTCCCATGTCAAATTTTTTTTCGTTTCAAAGCGCATTTTTATTGCTAATAATAATTTCCCTCTTTCATTATTTGGATCAATATTCTTCCTTTGACGACTAATCCACATTCCTAAATTTATTTTTCCATCTTCATCCCTTTTCCAT
>CAKPER010000026.1 GCA_934149245.1 uncultured Bacilli bacterium
AAATTAATTTTATTTAACTAATTTCTTAAAAAATTTAACTTTTTGCCACAAAACTCTTTACACTAACATATAATTTTATACGATAATGTAAAATATTTTTTAACAATCAAAAATAGATGTTTAGTATTTTTAGAGTTCAAATTTTTAGAAAGTAATATATAAATCAAAAAAAATTCCCTAAATAAGAGAATTTTGATTCTTTGATTTTATATTATTTTAAAATCTAAAATTATAAATAAAATTAATTAAAGTAACTATCAAATAAAGTATCACTATAATTATCTAAATTATAATAATAAAATGAAGTCTCTGTATCTTTATATTCTGTATTTATTTCGTTAGTTTTGTCACTATCAAGTATTTCTTTAAATGTATCATCTAGTTTATCAACATTTATTATACCATTAATTAATTCAAATGTGTAATTGCTATCATTTTTTTCATAATCAATTACTAATTTATCTCTAGAATATCCACCCATTCCTAAACTCCAACTCTTAGTCAAATTATAATTTTTTAGATTCTTCATTATATTGTTTACATCATTAATTGTTAAGGAAATTGTTTTGTCTACATCAATATTATCTCCTAAATCCTTACTCCTACTTCTTGAAATTTTTGCATTTAATATATGGCAAGAAACTAAATAATCTTCCCAAGTCTTTTCATTTTCAGATGAAACAGTTGTATTAGTTGTTTCTGTTTGATTTGTTTTATTAGAGCTAGTATCGCTTTTAGTTTTTATATTTGAGTTTACTTTGCTATTAAAACTAATTGTATTTGTTGCAAATAATATACATAATACTGATAGTATAACAATAATAATTGCTACTAGTATTATAATAACTATATTTGTTTTTTTATCCAATTTATTTTTCGCCTTCATTTTGAGTTAATATTAATAATTTGTAATAATAACTTTATTTATATAACCTTTTGAATCATAATTTAACGATACTTCATACTTAAGGTCTTCATTTTCAAGTCCATTATCAAATTGTTTTTTTAGATTTATTATTTCATTTGGATCAGATGTTTTTACAGAATCATAAATTACTACAATTTGGTGCCCAGGGTCTTTCTTCATTTTTATAGCTATTTCATCTAAAAGTAATGTTATATCTGAACCATCCTGTGTTCCATTATATTCTTCTATTTTCCAATTAAAATCATATGTATTAGTTGCTTGCTCATAATTAGAAATATTACTAAAAAGGAAACCTACTCCAAGTCCAACAATTATTATAATAATTATTGTTATAATAATAGAAATAACAATTTCTCCAATAAAAAATCCTCCAAATATCTTTAATCCTTTTTTTGCAACATTCTTTATTTTCTTTTGATTTTCTTTATCAGATACATATTCCTTTGCACCACGATACATAGTATTCATATCATTTTTTATTTCATCATTTAAACTGTTATCAACATACTTCTCATCTTCTGGTATATATTTTTCATCAACACCTACATATTTTCCGTTTTTTTTCATAAAATCCTCCTATTCAATAACTACAGCTGTACCAGTTGCTACTACCATTATCATCATTTGACCTTTTTCGCCAACAGTTATAGATTCAACATCTACTCTTATACCTACAAGTGCATTAGCACCGATTTTTTGAGCTCGTTCTACCATTTCGCTGATTGCATCGGCTCTTGCTGAAACTAATTCTTCTTCATATTCACTTGCTCTACCTCCAGTGAAATTAGTTATTCTAGCAGTAAAATCTCTTACAAAATCAATTCCACTTATTACTTCACCAAAAACAATTCCTCTATATTCTTTAATTGTTTTACCGTTTAGTGATGATGTAGTTGATAATATCATAAAGCAATTCACCTCATTTCATATTTACTAATAACTTTTTTTACCCTTAACTAAATATATAATAAACGCACCTAAAACAGCTAATATCGCAATAGAAATACCAACTATATAAAAGATTTGATAAGACATAGGTTTAACTAAATCATAATATACCGTATAATCTTTATTCTTTATTGCTGTATCTTCTATCTCTAAAGAACTAATTTTTGAATACAATTCACTTGATTCTCTTAGGCATTTAGAATGTTTTGCAAACCAATCTGAATCTTTCATATTCATTGAGTCACACTCTTGTTGCTTTTGCTCATATTGCTCTTTTAAAGGATAATATTCTTTTTCAAATTCCTTTAACCTTGCATTAGCAGAATCTATAGCAGCTTGAGATTGTTTTTATGCCTTTTTTTTCTTTCCTCATTAATTTCTTTAGAATCAATTTGTTTAAATAATCCAACACCTGCAACTATTAGTCCAATTATGCATCCAATAATAATAACTTTAATTGGTAATGTTATCTTCTTTTTGGTTCCATTCCCTTTTACTCCTTTCTTATTAAATTGTATCATAAATTCAAGAATATTGTAAAATATTTTATGGCAAAAAAAAGGAAACTATATATTAAGTTCCATGTTTACACTTAACTTTAAATTTTTTATTACAGACAGGACACTTGCAAGTATGTTCGCCTTTTTTCATAGGCAACCTAAGTACTGTAGCACATACTGGGCACTTTCTATAGATATGAGTTTTTCTATCACGCACCCTATTTTTAAGTAATTTAAATTTATTTTTTATTTTCTTTTTCAAATTTAAATATATACTATTTTCATATTTTCTTTTAATTATATTTTTAGAAAGCGATCTAATTATTAGAATAATTAGTAAAATAAATTCTACTATAGTTACTACTCGACTATTTATAAATATATTAAGAAAAGATAAGAGTAAACAAACTATCAGTCCAATCTTATATAACTCATCTATACCATATCTTCCATACATAAATTTATATAACTTATTTTTAAATTTATTCATAACCTACCTCTTCTTTTTCTTTTATTATTTTTTTAAAACTAAAGCAAAGCCTACTGCATGAATATCTTCCGGTCCTATATTACAGTTATATTCCATAACCCTTCCAAAAAATAATTGCCAAAGAATATCAGCAGAATCTATACCTACAATTTCTTCTATTGTATGACAACCAATTTTAGTATATTGATTGTAATAATACTCAAATGCATCCTTATAACCAGAACTATACCAATAGCCACATACAAGTTTTTCTAAAGTATTTGACATAATACCATTATACAAATAATCTAAAACTTCAAATTTTCCAAGTGCATAACCCACTTTATATTCATCAAAATATGTTAATTCCCAAGGTATTAAATTCATATCATCATTAAATATATCATTATTCATCATAAAGCCCCCAACTTCAATTACGTTTTTATAATAGCATAAATTTGAGTTAATTAAAAGAAATTTTAGAAAAAAACGCATTTAATTATCATAAATATTATACCTATTAAAAAGAAAAATGCTGTTAATTTTTTCCTTTTATAATTAGCTGAAGTTGGTAATAGCGAATAAAATGTAATTTGAATCATTATACCTGCTATTAGGGAAAATATCATACCAAGAATAACATCATTAATAAATCTTGCTAAAAATAAATAAGCAATTACTGCTCCTAGTGGCTCCGATAAAGCAGATATTAAAGTATAGCCTACACTTTTTAATAAGCTTTTAGTTGAATAATAGATAGGAACACTAATAGAAATACCTTCCGGTATATTATGAAGAGCTATAGCAATTCCTAGAGAAATACCAAGATTAATATTTTTAGTTGTAGAAATAAATGTAACTATTCCTTCTGGAATATTATGTATTATAATTGCAAGCATTGAGATTAAGCCTACTTTATAAAGATTACTATTAACAGAATAATTATTATTATCAATATATTTAGAAATAAAACTAGATAAAACAATACCCATTAAAACACACAGAAATGATATTAAAACAACAAAAATTCCAATTAAATTTTTAGATAACATTGATATAGATTCGGGAATTAAATCTGTTATAGAGACACTAAACATTACTCCACCAGCAAATGCTAAGGCTCCACATACTATATCGTTTTCGTTTTTAAATCTAAAAAATATAGGAAATAAACCAATTAAAGTAGAAATACCTGCCATAAAAGTAATTAAAAAAGCTATTTTAATATCACTCATATTATCACCAATTAATTATATGAAAAAAGAGCCCTTTTATATTAAAAAAATATATAAAGAGCTAATTTTCTAAAATAGATTAAATATTATTTTTTTATTCTTCTCTTACCATGTCCAGCTACTTTTCTATCAAATTCTCCATCTCCATAATCATAATTTTTATCACTACTTTTAGCATAAGCACTCTTTAAGCCATAATAATTAATTAACATTAAAGTCATTACCATATAATTATTAATAGCCTTAGTATAATCTTTTTTTTCAATTTGCTCACTAATTAGAACTAAAGCATTATTATATAGTCCATCAGCCATTTTAGTTCTATCATTATCTTTAATTAGTTTATCAGCAATTACTGGCCCTATATTATCATATACTTTTAAAATATCATCATTGTTAGAATTTTGTGATAAAACATTATCTCTAAAATATCTTAAATTTTTCATAACCTTATCATCATCTGGCTTTTTAAGAATATCACATACAATTGTTGTTATAAAGCAGCCACTAGAATCTACTTTTCTAAAAATAGGACAACTAGAATAATTGTAATCTCTACAGTACTTTCTATATGTCTCCTCATCCACTCTACAATCATTTTTAGCACACCAATAATCTCCTCCAAAAAGACTTGATGAAAATTTATAATAACTACAACTCATAAAACCACCCTTTCAAAAGTATTTATATGATAGCACAATTATTTTAAATGTCAAATTTTTTTCTTAACATTATGCCCTTTGAGAATGTCATTTTTATAATTTCCTAAACATTCCTTATATTCAGCTTCTGCCCTATAATCAAAAGGAAGAATGCAAGATAAAATATTACCATCATAATCTACTGCCATAAACCAGTCTTTATTACCATAAATATATTTATAGTCTGAAGCTTTTAAATATTTATAATTATTTTTTAAATTATTTTTATCAGTATCATTTTTACATAAATATTCAATATTTGTATAATTTATACTATTGATAAGTATGTCAATTCTCTCATCATCACCATCATAATCTGTTTCATAAACATATGGTTTCTTTCTAATCTGATAAAATTTAACATCCGGTTTTTCTTCATAATTAGCTTTACAGTCTCCCTTATTTGCTACTATATAATTTGTGACTATATCTTTATTATAATCAGTATAAATTGGTGCATCTAAAGGAATGGCTTTTGCAAATGTTATTTTATCAAGAGACATATTTTTCATAAAATCAGAGATATATACATCCGTAATTGTTACTAAATCTATTAAAGAATTCGGATAATTTATCCATTCCATACTAATGTTTTTAACAGTCTTTATTATTTTTTGAAGAGTCATTTCATCTTTTATTTTAGGATCAATACTATTAATATTTATCATATTGCCATTTCTACTAAATGGTAATATATATTTATCATTATTATTATAAATATACATAACACCACCATTTTTATTAGTTAAGCAATAACGTAAAAAATCTTCACCAAGACCTCCTACTTTAAAACAATCTCCTCCATCTATACCAGCACATAATAGAGCTTCATCGTCTAGGCTTGCCACTTCATAAGACATATCATCCACTTTTCCTTTAATAAAAGGGAAAGTAGCGTAAACTCGTTTTTTTCTTTCTTTATGTAAAGCGAAAACTTTTTTTATTATCTTATCAGGGTCTTCTTTTAAATATTTTCTAGAATTTAGAATTTTGGATAAAGTATTTAGAGTTATATCTAACTCATCTGGTTTTAGTTTATATAATATTACTTTAGAAATATCAATAACATCTAAAAGAGAATATAATGATAATTCTTTATTAGAACCTATTTCTTTTTTTATTTTAGAATAATTATTTACAACATTATATAATTCATTATTAATTCCTAATGCTTGTTTATTAATAACCATTCTAAGTAAACAATCATTATTTTTTTTACAATTTCCTAACAAAAATCTGGTTATTTCACTATTTTTCACGACATAGCCTTTTTCATTTATTTCAGGATTAAAATGCATTTTAGAAAAAATATTATATATATCTTCAACCATTAGCTTATCTTTTCTAGAAATACTTTCATAATATTTTATATATTTATTAATATCTTTATCTTGATAGTAGTTTTCTCTTTTTTGTATTTCTTCAAGAATATATTTTCTAATAGCCTGCATAGTTTCTTGATTATCTAAACCATTTATTAATTTTTTTATCTTTTTAACTTCATTAAGAACATTGAAAGAATTAGTATTTAAACAAATATTTTTTAAAATATCAAAATTACCATTTTGGAGAGCAAGAAAAACATCTTGTTCCATTCCATAATAGTAAAATTTTTCTTGATTTTCAAGTCTAAATTGTCTTCTTTCATCTTTATGTAGTTCTTCTGCTGAAGACTGACAAGAAAGTGGAGTTGCATAAGTAAAGAAATCATCTATTATTTTTTTACTATTATCATAGCCAAATAAGCTATATATTTTAATAGTACTAATAAATAATTTGTTATTGTCTAAAGTATTATCTTTTTCTTGTAATGCTCTTAATAACTTTTTAATATGCCTAGAACTAATATTTTTAAGCAAGTCATATTCTACAAATATATCGTTATCAAAATATAATTTTCCATCTTTTAATTCTTTAATATCTACTAAAATATTAAATTTAGCGTATATATACACTTCATATTTATTCTTAGCCTTTAAAAATACTATAGGATTAAACTTTTTAGTTAAAACTTCTTTTTCATTAATATCTAGTTGCAATTTATTTAAATATTCATTTTTATCTATCATAAAATTTTCGCCATTTAAATTATATAAATTTATAAAATATGAAAATTTATCATAATTCATTTTTTCTAAATATATAAATAAATTTTTTTGATAATAAATAGTATTATATTTTCTCCCTACTTCAATTATATGTTCTCTAACGTTATCACTAACTAATTCAATAATAGTCTTTTTATATCTATTTGGAGGAATCATCATTACTTTATTAAATAATTGTTCATTATCTAAAATAACTTTCTTTATATCATCATTAACATTCAGAAAAAATAAAGTAAATTCTTGATTACTTAGATTTAAAGGTATATTTTCGTTATAAACATTTAAAGACATTGCTCTAAAATTTTCTATATTTTTTATTTGATTCATTTTTACTCACCTTTTCTTTTACTTTTAAAAAAATTAGATAATAACTCTAAACATTCTTCTTTTAGAATTCCTTTTTTTACTACTAATTTACCATCTTCTAATTTTCTTAGATATCCAAAAGCATAATTATCAACGCCATATACCACTCGAGAAATTCTAGCCTGCTTTATAGCTCCCATACACATCATACATGGTTCAACAGTAGTATATAAAACACAATCTTCTAAGTGCCAAGTATTAAGCTTTGAACAAGCCTCATTTATTGCTAATATTTCTGCATGATATGTAGCAATATTATCTATTTCTTTTCTATTATAGGTAGAAGATATAATAACATTGTCTCTAACAATCACACAACCTATTGGTACCTCATCTAAGTCGTATGCTTTCTTAGCATTATTTATAGCTATTTTCATATAATCTAAATCTGTCATTATATCTCCTCCATTCGCCAAATATATTGTACCACAATTAATTTTTTTCTAAAAGAAAAAAACCTGCAAGCAGGTCAATTCATTTTTATTTTATGATATTCTTTAGAATTACTGTTTTAGTTCTAGACATTTCTTTAAGAGTTGTCATTATACCTTCATTACCAATTCCTGAATATTTCCATCCACCAAATGGTTGTTCAAATGATCTGAAGAAACTTGCCCCGTTAATAACAAATCCTCCACATTCCATCATTTCACTAACTTTAATAGCCTTATTCATATCTCTAGTAATGATAGAACCAGATAAACCATAGATTGATTGATTTGCAATTTCAACTGCTTCTTCTATAGTATCAAAACCAATTACAGATATAACAGGTCCAAAGATTTCCATATCACGAGCTACATCCATATCACGAGTAACATTATCTAAAATTGTAGGTTCATAGAAAGCACCATTTCTTCTACCACCTCTTACAAGTTTTGCTCCTTGTTCAATTGTCTTATTTACTTGAGCTTCAACTTCCTTAGCTGCATCTTCACTAATTAGACAACCAATATCAGTATCTTCCTCGTTTGGATAGCCAACGTGTAATTGTTCTATCTTCTCACTCATTTTTCTGATATACTCATCTTTGATTGAATTTTGAACTAAGAATCTTTTACTAGCACAACATACTTGACCAGTATTGTAAAGTCTTCCCCAAACTGTTTCCTCAACAGCTAAATCAATATCACCATCTTCACATAATATAAATGCATCATTTCCACCTAATTCTAATGATGAATGAGCTAAATGTTCAGCACAATTTTTAGCTGCATCTATTCCTGCTGCAGTTGAACCGGTTAAACTAACAATATTAACCTTTTTATTCTTAGTTAAAGCTGAACCAACAACTGAACCAGAACCATGAACTACTGATATAACACCTGCTGGAACACCGGCTTCAACTAACAATTCAACATATCTAGTTAAAGTTAATGGATTAACACTTGCTGGTTTTAAAATTGCAGAGTTTCCCATTAATAATGCTGGTGGTATCTTATTAATAAAGATGTCACTAGGGAAATTAAATGGTATTATAGCAACCATTACACCTAAAGGTTGTTGAATTGTATACTGAATAGTATTATCTTGACCTTTTTCTGTTCCTCTAGGAATTAAATTACCATACTCATGTTTTACTTTTTCAACATAAGCTGGAACACCAATAGAGATATTGGCAATTTCATTACGAGCTTCTTTTATTGGTTTACCAGTTTCATCTGATAAAAGTCTTGCTAATTCTTCTTTATTATCTTCAACTAATTTAACAAACTTCATCATTATTTCACATCTTTGATAAACAGGTATATCAGCCCACTCTTTTTGAGCCACTTCAGCATAATCAACAGCCTCATTTACTTCCTCTACTGATAAACTTGGAACAGTATCTACTAATTCACCTGTAGCAGGATTCATAACTTCAATTACTTTTCCATCTTTAGCATCACGCCATTCTTTACCTATTAAACTCTTCATTTTCATCCCTCTTTCTACTAATACCAACTACGGTACTATAATTAAAGTATACTATATATCAAAAATTTTTCAAGTCAATTTAACATAAGTTTACATTACAAAAACATATTATTTTTAGCTAAATGTTGCTTTTATCTCATTACCTTGAGCTGTCTGAAATGTAACTGAACCCGTATAAGCAAGTTCCATACCTTGTAATTCATTTTGTTCCATACCATTATCATAAACCCAAATCATAACATAATAATTAACTTCTTTGCCAGTTTCTCCTCCTACTTTTTCATTAGAAACCAAAAGACAATCATAATCATCATCTCTATTAAAATCTATACTGTCAGTATCACTATCAATATCATCTTTTTGTTGTCTAAGCCCTGTTTTGATATACTTTTTCTCATCAAAATCGCTTTTAGAAAAATCTTCTTTAGTGAAATACTTAGTTGAAAAAAACTCTTTTTCTTCCTGAGTATCTTTATCTGTTACTTTTGTTGGATAAACTCTAGTAAACCTAGTTTCTACTCCTTCTTTTGTATCAGTTGTGACATAACCATCAACAAAGAAGACATCTTCACTATCAGTAGTTAAAGTTATTTTATATATCTGACAGCCAGCATTATGCAAATCATCATAACACATTTGTTCAGCCGCATGAGGAGCTTCACTATTTTTCATTGGAATAAGTCCAAATGCCATATCAACATCTGTAACTTTTGATACACTTAAATTAAAATTTGTAGTATATGTGCCACCATGTACAGTATTATTATCTTCAGCGTTAGCCATAAAATAAGCAAATGTTGCTCCAATTATTAACAAACTAGAAACCATACATATAACAAAAAAATAAAACATTTTATTTTTTTGTACTTTCTTACCATCATTCGCCATAGTATCACCCTTATTCTTATAAATATATTCTAACAAAATAAAAATTAAAAATCAATAGTGTCCTTATTTATAAATAGCAAACAATTTATTCAAATCACTATTTTTTATAAAAAATGAAATATTCTTAGAAAGAGAATTATTACTAATTTTTCTACCTAATTTTATCCTAACACCTATTATTCCACTTTCTACTAATCTTAAAAATAATTCAAAATCTTTAAAGCGATAAACATCTATATTACAATATTTAAAATATTCACTGCCATCAATTACTTTACTAAAAGCTTTAACAATCAATAGATAACTTATTTTTTCCGATATTGCTTTTTCTATTATAGAAAAATCCCAGTACAATCTATTAAAAACTATTTCTTTTGAATAATTATAAATATAGAGATAAATTCGTTTTTCCACTCTATTTACAACAATTTTAAATTTATATATCCCGTTATCACTGTAATTATCTGCCCAAACATCTACTTGCAAATACTTAAGAAAATTATTTTTATAGTTATTACCATAAATATCTCGAACTTTTTCTAAAATATTGCAATCTCCTTCAGTAAAATTTAAATAAAAAAGCATAATATAAGCCTTACTGTAACATCTCCTAACCCTAATTCCAACACCATCATTTTTATCTTTCTTTATGTAACTCATAAAACTTGAATTAACACCTATGTCATCATTTCTAATATTTTTAATATATCCTAACCTCTTTATAGCTAAATATTGTTTTAAATATTTTTCAATTACTTCTTTTGCCATTTTAACCCCCTTAATTATATTATTAGCTGTTTATCTTCGATTTCCTTTTTATTTTTAATAATTTATAAAAAAAATATCAATCACAACTGATCAATATTCTAAATTAACAAATATTTTTAATTTACATTAGCACTAAACTCTTCTATTTTATTAATATCATTGTAAGTATAAACAACATGACATTTTACATATTTATTGTTTACATTAGTTAATAATTTTGTATAATCGACATCGACAACTACTTTAAAATTTTCACTAGTAACTTTAATTGGGATAGTATCAGTTTCTTTAGAACCCAAAATGACACTATCAATTTTAAGGTTATAGACATATTCCTTGCGACCTGATGAATAATTAGTAAAATGATCCAGACTAGCTTTATTTATATACTCTTTAATGCCTGATAATTCTATATATTTTCCATCTAACAAATCATATATATCACTATTTTTTACAATAGAATAGTTATCATCAGCTTTTATATAATATTCACTTCCAAATTTATAATATTCATGAGTTTCTCCATTATAACTTTTATTAATAATTAGATTATCTTTATAACATTTACCATTATAATTAACATTATAACTGTTTGTATTACCTGTATCATCTTTTATATCTAAATCTACCGAAACATCATAAGAATAATTATTGTTAATATCATCAAATAAACTAGTTCCTTCTTCTACATCATTATTTTTATCAGTATTATCAGTACTTACTTTATTATTTGTATTATTACCATAACTATAATCATAATTGCCACCAGTATTAAAAATATTTAAAAATATTATAAGAACAATTATAAATATAGCATACCCTGTAAGTTCAACTTTAGCTTTATATTTGCTATCATTTTTCATTCTTTTAAAAAAAGATTGTTCTTGATTAGTAGTATCATCAACTTCACTATCTTTATTATCTTTAATAAACCAATTAAACTTTTTCATTAACTTAACACCTTACCAATTAATTCTATTTTATTAACCCCATTTAAATAATCTTTAGCTAAACATCTTTTTTTGCCTTCAACAGCCAGTTCTTTTATTTTTATAAAACCATCTAAAGTAGCACAAATAATTCCATCTTTATCTACTCTAACTATTTGACCACATTTATAATCTGATTTTAATTTTTCATCAAGTATATCTACAGCATATATCTTTATTCGCCTACCTTCTAAAAAGCAATATGCTGTTGGATATGGATTTAATCCTCTAATAAGATTCCTAACAGAAGTTTTAGTTTTCGAAAAATCAATATGAGCATCATCTCGACTAATATTGTAACCATATGTTACTTTACTTGAATCCTGCTTTTTCCTAGTAACATTATTATTTATTATATCTGGTAATGTTTTTAACAATAAATCTTTTCCCAAATAAGAAAGCTTTTCATAAAGTTCTCCTAACACTATATCATCATCTATTGGAATGGAAGTTTGACTAATAATATCTCCAGCATCCATTTTACTAGCCATATACATAATTGTTATGCCTGTTTCCTTATATCCTCTAATTAAAGCCCAATGAATAGGAGCCCCACCTCTTAAATCTGGTAATAAGGAACCATGAACATTAATGCAACCATATTTAGGATAATTTAAAATAGAATCTGGAATTATTTGACCATAAGCACAAGTAATAATAATATCAGGCTTTGTATCAAGAATTTTTTGATAATCTGCTTTTATATGTTCTGGTTGAAAAACATCTATATTATGCTCTAAAGCAATCTTTTTTACTTCAGGATATTCTATATTTCCTTTTCTATCTTTCTTTCTATCAGGCTGACAAACAACCATTACTACATTATATTTTGAAATAAGTCCTTCTAAGACAGGAACAGCAAAACTAGGAGTTCCCATAAATACAACTCTTATATCCAAATTAATCACCTCTTGCTAGACTAATTATATCAAAAAATAACTCTTTTAGCAAAAGTAAATTAATAAAGATAGTGTAAAATTATTGGTTCTATAATATTTAGTGGGTGCAGATATAACACTCACTAATTTATGTAGAACTTTTAGTTATGTGGAACTTTAATAAAAACATCTTGTAATTATGGTATTTCTATTATAAAAAGTTCCACATAATTTTTGATAAAATAGTATTGCATTCATAAAATAAAGGAGTGTGATAAAATATGAGTACAATACAACTTAAATACTCTTTTAAAAGAGTAAATCAATTTATTAAGGAAAGGAAAAAATTTGTTATATGATATCAATGATAATAAAATTGTAACATTCTATAAAAATTATTTGATAAGTATAGACAATAAAGAAAATACTATGTCTTCCAAAATAAGATTTGTTTATCTGTTGGATTTATGTCAAGTTTTTGATTAGCTATTTTATAACTATTGGTTTGATGATTACAATGGTAATAATATACTGAGTGAAGTATACCTAAACATTTACATAAAATTCTAACATCATATAAATGTTTATTGTCATTAATAAACTTAATCTTATCATCTATTTTTTTGAGAATATGGCTACTACTTTTTTTAATATTTCATTTTCTATTTCTAATTCATGATTCTTTTTTTGTAATTTTAGTATTTCATCATTATTAGTTGTTATTCCAGTTGATGTAGTAATGGTACCATATTTTTTTCTCCATTGTGTAATACTGGTTCTAGTAATGCCATATTCTCTTGCAATATCACTCATTGTTTTATCTTTGTTAGTTTCACAAAGATTAACAATCATTTTCTTAAATTCTTCATCATGTTTTGCATATTCTTTTTTCATAGACACTTCCTCCGTTTCTTGTGATAACTATCATATCACTGCTTTCAAATTTTCGTGTCCATATATCTATACTAACACCAAAATTATCAAGTTATATGAAAACTGCTTTTCAAACTTTAAAGAAATATTTACCTCACATTAAAAATACATTATCCAAACCATATAGCAATGGGTTTGTAGAAGGAAATAATACTTTTATAAAAGTAACAATTTTATAAAAGTATTAAAAAGAATTGCCTTTGGCTTTAGATTGTTTAGAAGATTTAAGGCAAGAATCATGTAAAAATTTATTACCCATGAAAAAAGCCAACACATATTAGCATTGACTTATTCAAATTTTCTTATCAAGATTTGGGACACACCCACTATTTGGCAAAGAGCCATATATTACAAATTTTTAATAGAAAATAGTAGTAGTATGATGATATGGTAAAACATTTTTTTTCTTTCTTCCCATTTGCCATATTAAATTGTCTAACTCAATAGAATTAATAATCTTCCCCCTAGTTTGTAGTTCTTTCTTCATTATTTCAAGTGCATACAACATATTTGCCCTTATTTCTATTTCCATTTCACTATTTTGTTCTATTTCTATCTCATTATCAACCATATTTGATAATTCATCATTATACTCTAAAATATCATAAGTTCTCAATGTTCTAGGAATGCCATAATCTGCACACCCAAACATACTGTTTACATTTTTTATATTTTTATTAATCGTATCTGACATATAAAATAAATCATTTACAAGTAATGTTGCTCTTTTATTAAAATGAATTACTTTATTTTTATATTCACTACAATCATCAAAATATTTAAAATTACAAATTATATAATTTAAAAGTTCATAATCACTTTTTATATCAAAAAGTTCTTCATAAAACTTATCGCCTTTTTCACATATAACACTAACAGTATTTACAAATAATTTGTATCTTGTATCTATCATTGATAATTCACCAAGAGAACTAGAAAAAATATTTTGAAATTCTTCAAAAGATAAATGGTACAAATAATTTATGTCTAAAAAATTTTTATTATTCTCTACTTCATCTATAATTCTCAAAAATAATGCTTCTGACCCTTTAACTTCTTCATTATGATATACAGCCTTATATTTAGGTTTTTGCCAAAAACAAAAATTAAGACTTTCTATTATAAATACTAACAATATTTTTTCTTTTTCATCCAATTTTAAATCAAAATCAGCAAACCAATGTTTATAATTTGGCATTCCAAAATTCGAAATAAATTCACTCAATTTTTGATAATTAATTTTTACATATCTACTATTATCAACTACATATTTAATTTCATTATAAATATTATTCATTTTTCCTCCTAGTAATCTTCTATTATTTTTGAAGTAGAATCCATATCACTGCCAAAATTACTATAATCTTCTAAAAATTGAGATACAATTGGTGGTGATACAACATTTAAACTTTTTAGTTTATCAATGCTAACAAACATAGGTATTTGAATACCACCCTTTCTATTAACATCGTATTCCTCAGGATTACCAGTTCCTATTTCTCCAGCAGTCCTTCTAATTAAAAAGAAATGCTGAACAAAATCTTTCCCTTTAACTTCATAAACATATTTTTTTATCTCAATATCAATTCCTAATTCTTCTTTACATTCTCTTTTTATACAAGCTTCTTTAGTTTCGCCTTCTTCTATTCCTCCACCAGGAAAAACATAATATTTTTCTCCATCTCTTTCTCTATAAATCAACAATACATTCCTATTTTCTATTAAAATGCATCTACTTGATATTCTCATTTTTTTACTCTCCTTTTCAAATAAAATTTTTTTATTATTTTATCAGTATTTTCTAACAATTCATTATTTTGCAAACTATTATTACTAACTAATAATATATTATCATAAATAATAATTATATCAAAGTAAATCAAATAGAAAAAAAGCAATTACCTATTGACATTAATGCTGCATATAGTGAATATTCTCATCAGTCATAAAGTTGAACAGAACTTTTAGAAAAAGAAACAAAAAATTTATTAAAAATTAAATTAAGTAAAATAATATCAAATTTTACTGATGATTTTATAGAAAGCTCATTCATAGTTAATCCTGATAAAAAATATCAAAATATTATGATTAATCTTGAAGAAAAAATTAAAGAATCCGTTCTTGAAATTTTAAAAGAAATAATTAAAATATTTGATAATTTATTTCTTAACTGTGAAGCCAGAAAAAAACAATTTAATGTTTGTAATACTTGCCATCGAAGTATTTTCACTATCTTTGGACTTTTAGAATTTGATAAGACTAAACATTTTTATTTTATCGATGCCTTATTTAAATTACCATAATATGATTATTTGATTGTTTAATAAAAGAAATTTCTATTGATAACGCTATTTCTACTAATCAAAATAAAGGAGCTGAATTAACTAATAATATGGTTAATTCTCTTAAATTCACTATCAATAATACTAGAAAATGTAATATTTCTAGACAAGATATTTATAATTGGATTAGCACCTGGAAATTACCTAATACTTAATATCCACCAATTGAAAGTGACTCAGATACCTTATATATCATGGTTGATGAAAAATATATTCATGAACAAATTAAGGCAATAGTTGTTAAAGATAATGAAAAAATTGAAACTAAAAATAGTTGTAACATTAAGAAAGATATAATTAATTTTTTAAATTTTCTTAATAATCCAAATAAACTTCCTTTGCTATTACCTGCTCTAAAAACTTTATTATTAGCAAAGCATGTATAACTTTTATTGGTATTGAACAAAAACATAAAAGAAGAAAGTTTTTAAATAAAACTACCTTTTTAACTACCAGTTCTAATCCTTGGACTGAATTTATGGACTTTATATACAAAATATATGATTTTTCTAAATATAAAAACATCAAGGTATTAAGTGATGCTGGCATTTGGATTGTTAATGGATTTTCTAATTTAAAATTATATCATGAAAATGAAATAATACATGTTTATGTGAATTTCATGTAAAATAAAAAACAAATAGGATTACTAAAGATAAAAAGCAAGTTAGATTATTAATTGAGTATATAAATAATAATAACAAAAAAGAGTTTATTTCATTAATTCAAAATATAATGAAAGACAAAGATGAAAAAAGAAAAAGAACAATCGAAGGATATAAAAACTATCTTATAAAATACTGGAAGGCATTCAAAAATATGTTGAATAGTAAAGTTCGTTCTTCTATAGAATCACATATCTCACATAATATAGCAAAATACTTTTCATATGAACCAAAAGGCTTACTCTAAAAGAAAAATTCAAAAACTAATAAAACTACAAGAATATAAATTAAACGGAATAAATATATTAGAATTATATTTGAAATCTTACAAAAATAACAAAAAAGTAACATTAAAAAAAGAAGAATTAAATTTTGATATTTTTAACTTCTCTTCTTCCAATGTTCCAATGTTATATTCTGGAGATAACCTTACAAGACTAGCCCTAGGAGGACTAGCTTGCTAACATCAATCCAGTCAATAAAATTTTACACTATCTTAATAAAGTTTTAAATAACTGTTAATTAAACAAAATTAACTAATATATCATTAGAAACATAAATATATTTAGGATTTATTTTAAGATAATTATCAGATAACTCAAGTTCACCACTATTTAAGAGTTCTTTTATATTGTAAAGAGAAAGTAT
>CAKPER010000027.1 GCA_934149245.1 uncultured Bacilli bacterium
ATTTTTGCTGCTTTAATAGAGAAATAAAAGAAATATCTTTTCCTAATTTAAAAACAATTGGCAATAATTTCTTTGCAGATAATACCCAAATAAGTAAAGTATTTTTACCAAAAGCAGAAGAAATTGGTGATAATTTTCTTAAATGTAATGATGATTTAGAAGAGCTTGTATTACCAAACACTTTAAAAATAGGGAATGATTTCTTACTCCTTAATAAAAAGCTAAAGAAACTAATCTTAAAAAACTTAGAAGAAGTAGGTCGTGACTTTTTAAGATCAAACGAAATATTAGAAATATTAATTGTTCCTAGATTAAAAAATATTGGTTCATATTTCTTATTTCAGAATAAATGTTTAAAAGAAATTTTATTAGATTCTGTTGTTAATATAGGTAAGGATTTTATGTATTATAACGAATCACTGACAACCTTATATACTCCTAAAATTGAAAATAGAGGCAGATTCTTTATGAGAAGTCACCCAAAATATAAAAAATATAATCAAAGATACTCATCCAAAAAAGAAAAGATAAACCTTCTATCAAAAGTAAGAAATATGCTTTCTAATACAAGCATTTCTAAAAGAAACATGAAATAATAAAATTAACTTTTAATTAAAGGTAGGAGATATTATTTACTATTTAGACTATGTTTGATATAATATCCATAGTGATAAAGGAGAATGATATGAGAAAAAATGTAAAAGATTTTGAGCTAAAAAACAAAAAAGTAGTATTAAGATGTGATTTAAATGTTCCTATTAAAAATGGAATTATTACTGATGATACTAGAATAAAAGCTAGTCTTAAAACCATTAATTATATATTAGAAAAAGGGGCTAGTATTGTAATATTATCTCATTTAGGAAAAATAAAAGAAGAATCAGACTTAGAAAAAAACAATTTATATCCTGTTAGTCTTCGTTTAAGTGAACTTTTAGGTAAAAAAGTTAAATTTTCTAAAGATACACGTAGTAAAGAACTAACAAATATGGCCAAAAATTTAATTCCTGGTGAAATATTATTAGTTCAAAATACAAGATATGAAGATCTTAAAGGTAAAAAAGAAAGTGGCTGTGATTTAAAATTAGCTAGTTATTGGGCTTCTCTTGGAGAAATATTTATAAATGATGCTTATGGAACTATGCATAGAGCACATGCATCTAATGTTGGAATATGTAAATTCTTACCAAGTGGCTTAGGCTTTTTACCAGAAGAGGAAATAACTAAAATAGATAGCCTAATAAACGAAAATACCAATCCATATATAGTTATAATGGGTGGAGCTAAAGTAAGTGATAAAATAAAAGTAATTGAGAATTTAATAACCAAATGTGATAAACTCCTAGTAGGAGGAGCAATGGCTTATACTTTCTTAAAAGCCAAAGGTTATAATATTGGTAAATCTATTCTAGATAGTGATTCGATAACGTTTTGTCAAAATATTTTAACAAACTATCCAGATAAGCTAATTTTACCAGTTGATTCAAAAGTTGCATCTAGTATGGACACCACTGATATAAAGCTTAGAAATATAGAAGAGATGAAAGATGAAGATATAGGCCTAGACATTGGCCCTAAGACAATAGAATTATTTCAAAAAAATTTAAAAGATGCCAAAAGAGTAATTATGAATGGACCAATGGGCTTATTTGAAAATCCTAATTATTCTAATGGTACCAAAAGCATATATGATTACTTAACCCAAAAAAATATAAAAACATTAGTCGGAGGAGGAGACTCAGCCGCATCAGTAAAATTATTAAGCAATCCTGAAAAATTCTATCACATTTCAACAGGAGGAGGTGCAACACTAGAATACTTAGAGGGAACTCCACTTCCAGGTATAAGTGCTATAGATGAAAAATAATCAAAAACTAAAATTCATTCTCAATTTCCTATTAATCCTAGTTGTTTTATCAATAGTTCTCTATTTCTCACTAAAAGATAATTACAAAGAAATTCTAGCCACTATTTTTAATATGAATATCTTCTTTTTCATAATTTCATGTCTTTTATTTGTAAGCTATAGAGCTGTTGTAGGATTATCAGTTCACAATTTAACTAAAATAAATGATGAAAAAATCTCTCTTCTAAAAGCAATTCAAATAAGTTTGATCATTCCCTTTTTTCATGGCGTAACTCCATTTGCAGGTGGTGGTCAACCTATGGAAATATATTATCTTCATAAAGAAAAAATTAGTATAGTAAAAGCAACTAATATAACTCTCCAAAACTTTATTCTTTATCAAATGGCTTTAGTATTAATGGGAATGTTTGCTCTTACATATAATTATATCTTCAAAATATTTCCTCAAAATAGCCTAATAAAAAAATTAGTAATCTTAGGTTTTATAATCAATTTTTTAGTCCTATTAGTAACCTATATTTTAAGCTTTGGAAAAAGAATAAACAAATTTATCTTAAATAAAGGAATAAAACTATTAGCAAAGACAAAATTAATTCATGAAGAAGAGGCTACTAGAAAAAAATTAAATGATTATTTAAATAACTTCCATAAAAATGCCCTAAAATTACTAAAAAACAAAAAAGCTGTACTTTTTAATGTTATTATTAATTTTTTTGGAATTGTTTTTCTATATTCTGTTCCTTATGCTGTCTTAAGAGGCTTATCTGTTACTAATATAAATTTAATTGATAGTATCGTTTCAACCGCATACACTATGACAATAGGCTCGTTTGTTCCCATACCAGGTGGCACAGGTGGCGTAGAATATGGTTATATGTTTTTCTACGGTAAATTAATAAGGGGAAGTGTTTTAAATGCCTCTATGTTAATATGGCGTTTCATAACTTATTACTTAGCAATGATCTTTGGGGCTATAGCCTTAACTTTTTACAGAAGGAGAGATGAGAGATGAAAATAGGAATATTCTCAGATACATACACCCCATACATAAATGGAGTAACAACTAGTATAGTAATGCTTAAAAATGCTTTAGAAAAAAAAGGTCATACTGTCTATATTGTAACAGTTAATAATGAAGATTTTCATTTTAAATATGAAGAAGACGAACGAACTATTAGACTAGCAGGCGTTCCTATTGGAATATATGATTATCGTTTAACTGGAATATATCCTTTAAAAGCAATCAATAAAATAAAAAAATGGGATCTAGATGTTATTCACTCTCAAACAGAATTTGGTGTTGGAACATTTGCCAGAATCATCGCAAAACAATTTAATATTCCATTAGTTCATACATATCATACAATGTATGAAGACTATATTCATTATATAACTCATGGCTACTTTAATAAGTCTAGTAAAAAATTAGTAGAATATTTCACTATATTCTATTGCGATAAAACAATATCAGAATTAGTAGTTCCAACTAAGAAAACTTATGAATTATTTAAAAAGAAGTATAAAGTCGATCGCAACATTTATATTGTACCAACAGGAATAGATGTAGAAAGATTTTATTTAGAAAATAATCAAGATTTAGATCCTTTAAAGAAAAGAGAAGAGTTAGGTTTAAAAAAAGATGATTTTGTTATTTTGTTTGTAGGAAGAATAGGAACTGAAAAAAATATTGATCTATTACTTAGCTCTATGAAATCATTAATTAGTGTATCCCCAAAAATAAAATTATTAATTGTAGGAGACGGACCTGATTTAGAAGATTATCAAAAATATGTTAGTAAAAATGGGATAGCGAAAAATGTAATATTTACTGGTAAAGTTCCTTGGGAAAATATAGTTTCTTACTATTTAATTTCTGATATTTTTGCGACAGCTTCCCAAACAGAAACCCAAGGATTGACAGTAATAGAGGCAATGGCAGCTTCTCTTCCTGTTGTTTGCATAAATGACGAGAGTTTTAGAGATACAGTTATAAATGATTTAAACGGTTTTGTTTTCAATAACAGAAGAGAATATAAAAGAGATATCTTAAAATTATATAAAGATAAAAATTTATTAAAACGCTTAAAAAAACAAGCTAGAATAGCAGCAGAATCTCATTCATCTAAATATTTTGCTGAACAAATTCTAGATGTTTATAAAGTAGCAATCAAAAATAAACCTAAACATAAAATTCCTATAATAGAAAAAGTTCATAAAATAATCAATACAAATGAAGGTGATAATAATGAAGAAACTAATAGTACTAAATCATAAAATGAACTTAGAGTATGATCAAGTAATTGATTATATTCAAAAAATAAATAAAATAGAGACAACCAATAACATTATTGTATGTCCCTCAAATATTTATTTGGAAACATTCATAAATCATTGTAACTGGGGAATAGCTTCACAAAATCTACATTATGAAAAAAATGGTAATTATACTGGTGAAGTATCTTCACTTCAACTAAAATCTCTTGGAGTAGAATATTGCTTAGTAGGACATTTTGAACGTAAAAAATATTTTCATGAAGATAATCAAGTAATCAATAAAAAATTAATAGCGTGCTTAGAGAGTAATATTCAGCCAATATTATGCTTTGGAGAAACTGGAAGACTAGATGATATAAAAAAATCTTTAGATGAATTACTAAAAAATATTGAAAACATTCACTTTATTGTCTTTGCCTACGAACCACTAATTATAAGTGATGATGTAGATATAGACAAAATAAATGAAGATGTTAGTGAAATATATAATTATTTATATGAAAAATATAAAACAAAACCTAATATAATCTACGGCGGTGGAGTGGTTAATGATGATATAAATGAATTATTAAAAAATGATAAATTAAATGGTGTTTTAATAGGAACTATATCATCTCAAATAGATGCAATCTCTAGCGTACTAGAATCCATTAATTAAAATTAAAGTAATATTTAAGTATGTATTAAAATAAAAGAAGTAGTAAACAAATTACTTCTTTTATTTTATAAAAAACACCATTCGACAAAATTTGCAAAATTAGTATCCTATAATAAATTTGTGATTATAAGAAATAGAAAAGAGGAATAATAAAATGGAAAAAATAAGAGTCTTAATGATAGATGATAATGTAAACTTAACAGAAATGGTTAAGGAATATTTTAAAGGACATAAAAAAATAGAAGTTGTAGGATGTTGTTATGATGGAGAAGAAGGATTAAATTATATCTTGGAAAATGGTGATACATATGACATAATATTACTTGATCTAATAATGCCTAAAAGAGATGGAATATACGTATTAGAGGAGTTAAAGAAGAAAAATATAACCAAAAATATTATTGTAGAATCATCTTATAACAGTCAAGATGTTATAAGAAAAGTTAGCGAATATGGGGTTAATTACTATATATTAAAACCATTTGAACTACTTGATTTAGAAAAAAGAATCTTAGAAGTATTTAAACAATTAGATAGCAAAAGCATAAATTTATACAAAAACAACTTAGAAATATCTATAACCAGAATGTTGCACGAATTAGGAATGCCTTCTCATATAAAGGGATATCAATATATAAGAGAAGGAATTATAATGATTTATAATAATCCAGAGATAATAGGAGGAATAACTAAAGAATTATACCCAGATGTTGCTAGTAAATTTGATACAACAGTCTCAAGAGTAGAGCGTGCAATAAGACATGCTATCGAGGTAAGTTGGAATAGAGGAAACTGGGATCTTATGGAAGAAATATTTGGCCATAGCGTTGATATTGATAAAGCTAAACCTACTAACAGCGAATTTATAGTAACTATAGCAGATAAACTAAGATTAGAGTTTATGAAACAGCCTGTCTAAAAAATAAAAAGAAAATGTTTACTAACTAATAGCATTTTCTTTTATTTTATTGTATAATAATTATAACAAAATAAGGACAAGTGATAATATGAGAAAAAGACTAGTAATAACCAGTTTAATATCAATAATTTTAATATGTATTCTTTTTATAGGTAGTACTTACTCTTTATTTACAACTCAAGATATAGATGAGAATGCTAATGTATATAAAACTGGTAATCTTGATATATCATATATAACTAGTAGTGATAATTTAACTATAAATAATAGTAATCCCCTAACTGATGAAGAATCTAAAAAAATATCTCCATATCGAATTACAGTTACTAATAAAGGTAATGTTGCCTACAAATTCAATCTTTTATTAACTGATACTAGCACAGGAAGAACTATAGATTATGAATATATCAAAGTTCAAGTAGGAAAGCTAACGCCAGTTACTCTAAAAAGTTGTCAAGATAACATCATCAAAAAAGATATAGTAGTATTACCAAATAAAAGTGTTGATATTGATGTAAGATTATGGCTTGCAGACAATATAAAAAATAGTGAGATAGGAAAAAGCTTTTATGCCAAATTATCTATATCAGGTATTGCTGTTGATGATAATAAAGAAGTAGATAATCAAAATCTTGTAGCTGATAAAATATCTAGAGCAACTACTTACTTAAAAGAAATATATGAAAATAATAGTACTATAACTAAAGTAGATATAGGGCTTACTAAAACGGAGACTATCTATCAAAATGCCGAAGAAGGAATACTGCTAGATAGCAATGGAAATTATAGATATTATGGAACAAATCCTAATAACTATATTACATTAAATAATAAAATTTATCGTATAATAGGTTCTTTTAAGACCAAAAAAGATGAAAAATCAACGAACAGTAACTATCGTTTAAAAATAATAGATAATGATTATTTAAATGAAATACCTTATAGCCTAACTAGTAATGATTTTACTGCATCTGAGTTAGTAGATCATTTAAATAGAGAATATTATAGTAAATTTAATAAAGTAACAAAAAAATTAATTGATTCTGTTATTTATAATATCTCTTCATCTAGTGATACTAATTATGCTAATGATTCCTATATTCAAGAGCAAAGTGGGGAAGTATATGAATGTAGTGATGATAATTGTGGTGGCGTAAGAAATACCATCTGGAATGGTTCTATAGCTCTTATGAATTTATCTGATTATTTATATGCAACAAATACCTCTTTATGTAACTTACCAGCAAATCAATATGATTCTACCTTATGTTCTAGCAATAACTGGTTAAAAGGTGAAGATGAATTTACTATAACACCAAGCAGAACTAATCCAACTAAAGTTTTAGGTATTATATCTGGTAAAATAGAAGAAACAGATGCCAAACTAAAATATCGCCCCGTATTTTATCTAAAACCAGATACAAAATTAATATCTGGTAACGGAACTATTGATAACCCTTATACTGTAGAATAAAAAAAGGCCGACCATAATTATTTACTCTAGCTAGAATAAATAATATATAGTCGGTTGTATTTCTTATTGATTTATCTTTTTATAAAAACCATCTATCTAAATAAACTATAATTTGTAAATTAAAAATATAAATAAGTTATAATTTGTAAATTAAGCCTCACTCTATAGAATCTAGAGTCTAACATACCAAATATTAAATTAAATCATAAGAAATACAAAGGGCAAGAAACTTTATATTCAATTTAATCTACGAAATAGCTTGGTAGAACCCAATCATTAAATATCAAACTCGATAGAATTTAATTTAGAAATTTCAAAATCTGTTTTTTGAATTGCCTCATCAACTTCTTTTAGTTTCTTTTCGATATCTGCTATATTAAAATTAAGTGTTTTACATTCAAAATAAGAATTAGTTACTTCGGTAACTCTTTTTTTAGAATTTTTAAATAATAATAATTGTTCATATAATAATTTTAATTTTCTTAAGTTAGTATTTTCTACGATAGCATGTTGAATACTTCTTCCGTCACTTAACTTAAAAGTATTATTTTTTTCATAAAGGATAGCCTTTAATCTAGATAATTCATTAGTATCTTTTTCCATTTGTTTTAATTTCGAATTAAATGACTCAAAATTATCCTCAACTACATTAGTTCGGCCATCTAACTCTTCTACAGATGTACTAATAGCTAATGTTCTTATTACACAATTAGTATTATTTAAATTTTTTTCTAATTCTTTAATCAAATTCATTAATGTTGAAATATTTACTTTCATTTTATTCATTCTTCCTCTCACTTGATAAATCTAATTCTACCACACTTTTTACAAACTTGGTCGCTAAAATGGCGACAAAATAAAAAGCCTTTATTTATTGAGTTAAGGCTTCAACACTCGGCGTATCTTTATATAGTTCTTGTTCAATTAAATTAATATTACTCTTCATTATTGTCAAATAATCATCATTAGTTGTTGTAATACCACCATCAATACTATACATTGTATTAATACTAACTCCTTGAACTCCTGTTGTGCTAATTAAATTATTAATAGTTTGATTACTATTTCCTTTATTAGCCAGATAAATATATTTTATCTTTTTATCTGCTATTAACTTCTTTACTTCTTCAACTTTATTTAAACTAAGCTCTTCATTATTTTCTAATGATATAACATTAAGTCCATATTTTTCTAAAAATTTAAACATATCATCATCAACAACAATAGTTTTATATTTAGCATCTTTAGCCATCTCTGTTAAATCAGCATCAATTTTAGAAACATCATATTCTAACTTTTCATAATTATTATTAACTTCTTCTATTAAATAAGGATTATTAATATACTCACTAAGACCCTTTTTTATATTCTCAGCCATCATTAAATAGTTATAAGGATTCATCCATAACTCTAAAACTGAATTATCATATTTCATTCCAGTTGCAACATCTATAACTTTAAGTTTAGAGTTGTTATTAATCATCTTAACAGCGTATGTTCTATCTTTATCCAAACTATTAAAAACAAATAAATCACTCTCGCTATATTCCTTTAATTTTCTATTAGATATTTTATATTTATTTATATCAACACCAGCAGGATATATACTATATATTTTAGCATAATTGCCATAAAGTGAGGTCAGTAAATAATTAATTGGATATATAGTAGTATATATATTAATATTTTTCATATCGTTATTTTCAATTTTACACCCTGTTACAAAAAACAAACACAAAATAAGTAGTACACAAATCTTTTTACAAAATCTCATAATGATCGTCCTCTCTATGATTAATTTAATTTTACAATATTTTAAACATTTTGTAAACAGTAAGAAAAAAATAATAAAAAAAATTATTTTGATGTTATAATAAAATATAGTAAATAAAAGAAAAGAGGATTTTTTATGAAAATATTAGAAAAGTTAAATATACATGCTCATGATCTTTCTCTTTATAAAAGAGCTTTCACACATACTTCTTATAGCAATGAACATAACTGTGAAAGCTATGAAAGATTAGAATTTTTAGGAGATGCTGTACTAGAACTTATTATGAGTGATTATTTATATAAAGAAAGACATTTAGAAGAGGGGACTATGACAAAAATGCGTTCTAGTTACGTTTGCGAAGAGGCTTGTGCCACATATTCAACTGATTTAGGCTTTAAAGATTATATTTTATTAGGAAGTGGTGAATCTGAGGCAACAGTACCTATATTAGCTGATGTTTTTGAATCTTTTGTAGGAGCAACTTATTTAGATCAAGGTTTTGCTTTTACAAATGAATTTGTTTTAAAAGTTATTACTAAATATATAAATAAAGGAATTGATTTCTTACATGATTATAAATCAGAATTACAAGAATTAGTTCAAACAGTTAAAAAAAGTGTTGTTTATGAAGTAATAGATGAAAAAGGACCTGCTCATGATAAAACTTTCATTT
The DNA here is from genome assembly GCA_934149245.1 of uncultured Bacilli bacterium. Taxonomy (GTDB): domain Bacteria; phylum Bacillota_I; class Bacilli_A; order RF39; family UBA660; genus RUG11198. Next base: position 9,640 of record CAKPER010000027.1, read on the forward strand.
GCCAAGTAAAGGTTGATGATGTAGTTATGGGAAAAGGAACAGGTACCAGCAAAAAAAATGCCGAACAGGCAGCCGCTAAAGTTGCTTTAAGTAAACAAGTAAAAATTTAAAGCATTTTTTCTAAATACCATCATATTATTAATTGTAAGTATTTAGAAAGGACGAAAAATTATGGAAACATTAAAAGTAGGAACTAAATCAAACCCAAATTCAGTAGCTGGAGCACTAGCTAACATATTTCGTGAAAAAGGGAAAGTAGAAGTTCAAGCAATAGGAGCAGGAGCTCTAAATCAAGCAATTAAAGCTATTGCCATTGCTAGAGGCTTTGTAGCTCCAAGTGGTAAAAGCTTAATTTGCATACCAGCATTCACTGATATTCAAATAGATGGCGAAGAGAGAACAGCCATTAAATTAATCGTAGAGGCCAAATAACTTGGCCTTTTTCTATAGTTAATTTAAACATTTTAGGTAAAGCAATTGTAAACTCATACCTACATTTTTGGAAAACAAACATTTTTTGGTTGACAAAGACTATATTTCATAGTAAAATTAGATACGTAAGCTGATTTTGGAGACATACTCAAGAGGCTGAAGAGGCGCCCCTGCTAAGGGTGTAGACTGGGAAACTGGTGCGAGAGTTCAAATCTCTCTGTCTCCGCCATATAATAAAAATTACCCTTATCATAGAATAGGGGTTTTATTATGTAAAAATTTAATTATTTTTTATTGGTAGTATCTAATAATCTTTCATATTTTATGTATTCTTTAAATAGAAGTTCCATATTTTCCATAATTTCTTCCTCCATCGTTTCTACTTTTTCTTTCCAAATATTTCGCTCTTTTTTACATAAAAAGAAAGGCTTTTTCTTTTTTAAATGTTCGTAGCACAATTCTAATCTATTTCTTTTTAATTCTAATTTTTTTATCTTTAAAACTAAATCATTATATTCAAAAATATTCATAAAGTATCACTCCCAAAGTATAGTATAACATAAAATTGCATAAAATATATTAGAAAAATCTAATTTATACTTTGTTTTGTATTTATAATATAATTTTTTCATAGGTGGTGTGAAAATGAAATTTGTTCCAAATAAAACAAAAGGTAAGGAACCTAGTACATATAAAACTTTATACTTAAAAGAAGTTTTAGTAAAAGAAATAGAGAAAATAGCTAATGATAATAAAACATCTTTTAATAATGTAGTAGTAAGTATGATAGAAACTTGTCTTAAAATGAAATAATAAAGTTATATAATGAAGAAGTAGTTTATTCTTTTAAAGTATGAATTACTTCTTTGTTTTCAAATAAATATTTAGTTTAATATATAGCAATTTTTAAAATTTAAATAAAAGCATGACAATACTAAAAAATAATTACTTATATGTTCGTATCTTGGCTAAATAGTTTAGGAATATATGAATACATTATAAAATGTTTAAAGAGTGAATTTTCATCACCTTATCCTTATATTAAAGAACTATTCTTCTAGAAAAAAATAAAAAAGCAGTTAATCCTTATTTTGGATAACTGTTTTTAATTATTTTATATTTTTTCTTTTATACTCATCATATAATTCTTTAAATCTTGTAAAATGGATAATTTCTCTTTGACGTAAGAATAGTAATGGACCAATAACATCTGGATCATCAGCTAAATCAATAAGATTTTCATATACAGCTCTAGCTTTTTGTTCAGCGGCCATATCCTCAGATAAATCAGCTATAGGATCTCCTACTGCTGCAAAATATGATGCACTAAACGGAACTCCATCTGAATTACTTGGATATAAATCCTTTCCGTGTTCAGCATAGTTACCACTAAGACCAGCTTCTTTTAATTCTTTTATACTAGCATCTTTAGTAAGCTGATATACCATTGTACAAATCATTTCTACATGACCAAGTTCTTCTGTTCCAATATCAGTAAGTAACGCTTTTCCTTTATCATCTGGCATTGTAAACCTTTGGTTTAAATATCTAAGAGCTGCTGCCAACTCACCATTAGCACCGCCATATTGCGTTAGAATACATCTAGCCATCTTTAAATTCTTTTTCTTAATATTAATAGGATACTGTAAACTTTTTACATACTTAAACATTACTTAATTACCTCCCAAGGCCATGGACTTTTAATCCATTTCCAACTATTATCACTAACATAGTTACTATCTAGACATAAAGGCCCATATTTTTTTTCATATTCCATCTTAACTTCTTTATCAATATCTAAATATCTTTTATAAAGAGTTAAAGCTTCTACATCATTAGGATATAAATCTAGATAAAGATTTAAATCATTTAGAGAAAACTCATATTGTAGCCATTGCACTAACAAAGCCTCTCTATCATTATTAGGTTCAATATTACTAGGTTTTAAATTTTTATATCCATCATATAAATTATTAAAAATATTACCTCTTATAAATCCTTGATAAGGATCTAATATTTGTTTGTTCACATTATATTGTTTATTCATATAATTCATATTATTCTTCTTAATATCAACTATATTTGCCTTAGCATAGTTATCTCCATAGTTATTGCTACTACCATAACCTGGAAAATTATTATTGTATGAATTAATAGCCATATCACTAGAATAATTCATATAATCATAATTAAAATCATTCAAAATAATCACTTCCTAACATAGACTATGGTACTTTACAAAAAATGTATAGGCAAAATAATTATAATTTGCTTAAATTAAAGATAATTAGTATAATAATATTTAGAGAGCAGGGGATATAATGAGTAAGGTAACGTATGATTTATTAATGGCTATTAGCTTAGTAGAAAAAAATTTTCAAAATATATCTGATCATTCCAAGTATGCTAGTATGTATATGTTTACAAATGAGAATATTAAAGAGATAACTAAAAAACTTAATTTATCTAATAAAAATATATTAACAGTATGTTCTAGTGGCGATCAATATTTTAACTTTTTATTAGAAAAAAATACTGATGTTGCAGTATATGATATTAACATTATATCTAAGTATATATTATTCTTAAAAGAAGCTGCTATTCGTACGCTAACTTATCAAGAATTTCTTGATTTCTTTTTCCCAAAAGTTTTAAATAACAAAAAATTTTTTGCTAAAGAAACATATGACAAAATCAAAAAGAATTTTAAAGATAAAAATGCAAAAATATTTTGGAATTATTTATTTAACACTTATTCCAAAGAAAAATTAATAAATTCTAGTCTATTTGCCGAGTCTCCTTTAAGTAAAAAAAATATAATAAATTTTAATAATTATTTAAAAAGCTCTGAAAACTATAATAAGTTAAAGTCAAAGCTCTTAGAAGAAAATAAACTTAAGTTCTATAATATTGATATTAGACAAATTCCTAAATTAGAAGAAAAATTTGATTTTATTTATCTATCCAATATATTAGATAGCATTGAAGCTCCTGATAAATTAACTTATCTAACTAAACTAAAAAATATAGTTTTAACACTTTCTAAATCATTAAAATTAAATGGAAAGTTAGGAGTATGCTATTTATATTGCTATCTAGATAGCTACTGGGATGATATTAAGAATAATATGCAATCTGTTGTTGCGAAAGAAGAAAATAAAAATACTTTTATTAATAAAGAATGTCAATTAATAAAATTCTCTAGTAGTCTTAATAATAGCAGTAATAGAACTAAGGATAAAGATGCCTTAATTTTATACAAAAAGCCATAATTATTGTAATTTTTAAGTATAGTTGGTGATAGTATGATTTGTATAGAAAATTTTGAACTTAATGAAGATAATAAAGATTTATTAAAAGAGTATAGAACTTACCTTTATACAGAAAAACACTTATCTGATAACTCTATTGAATCATATATTTTAGATATTTATAAATATTTAAATTATATGGAGTCTCAAAATATAATAGATCCTTTACTTATTAAAAAAGATGATATTATAGGATATTTAGATTATTTAGAAAAAGAAAAATGTAGTACTTATAGTATTGTAAGATATTTTTCTACTCTTAGAGTTTTTCATCACTATTTGACTACTAATTATCACGTTAAAGATATAATGCAAGAGATTGATAATCCTAAGTATCATAAAAAAATACCAAATATTTTAAGTATCGAAGAAGTAGAGGTGCTACTAAATTTTAAACTTAACAATAGTTTTGATTACCGTAACAAAGCTATGTTAGAACTTATGTATGCAACTGGACTTAGAGTAAGTGAATTAGTTAATTTAACTATAAATGATATTGATTTAGAAGAAGGATACGTTAGATGCTTAGGGAAAGGGGCTAAAGAAAGAATTATCCCAATAGGTGCTGTTGCTCTAAAGTATTTAAAAATATATTTATCCGATTATCGAAATAATCTAAAAAAGAAATATTTATGTGATTCTTTATTTTTAAATAATCATGGTAAAACTATGACTAGACAAGGTTTTCTAAAAATAATTAAAACAATAGCAAAAGAGCAAAAAATTAATAAGCCTATCTCTCCTCATACTCTAAGACATTCTTTTGCTACTCATCTTTTAAATAATGGAGCCGATTTGCGAAGTATTCAGATAATGCTAGGACATGAAAGTTTATCAACAACTCAAATTTATACTAATATTAATAATAAAACCCTCAAGGAAAATTATGATTTATTTCATCCAACTATTAGCAATAATAAAAATAATAATTAATTTTAAGTAATTGATTATATATTAAAATAAAAAATTATAGAAAAGCTATAAAACAACTATAACTTAATCTATAATTTTTTTATTCACAATTCTTTTCACAAAAACTTTTACATATAGTTTCATCATTACAATTACATTCATCTTTTTTGCAACTGCAACTAATTTCAACTTCTTCTAAATTACAACATTTACAATTATTATGTTTACATGAGATTACATCACATTTTATATTATTTTTATCTTTACTCATAATTTTTCCTCCTAAATTTATTATTGAATAAACAAAAAGAAATATACTTTAAAATTAAAAATAAAATAAAAAATTTAGAAAATTAAAAGGAAATCGAAGATAAACAGCCAATAATATAATTAGAGGGCAAAAAAGAGGTGATTATATATGATAAAAATTAAAATGAAAAATTTATTAACAAAACATCTAAAAAAAATCCTAATATTTTTAGCTTTTTTGATTATGATTATATGTTTAGGAGTTAAATATTATTTAGTAAATAAGCAAGATAAAGTAGATAAAAAAAGTGATAATGTAGGTATAATAAGTTTAGAAAAAAAAGCTAGTAATTCCAATCAAAACATATCCAAAAACAAAACTTCTTCTAAAACAACTAAAGTTTTTGTTGATATAAAAGGGGCTATAGTAAGACCAGGTGTATATGAATTAGAAAAAGAAAAAAGAGTTATAGATGTTGTTTCTATGGCTGGTGGCCTTAGTGATGAAGCTGACACAACACTCATTAATCTTGCTAAGAAAATAGAAGATGAAATGGTAGTGATAATTTACACAAAAGAGCAAATAAAAGAAGCTAAGAAAAAAGACTTATTATCAACTACAATAAAAGATAGTTGTGTATGTCCTAAAATAGAAAATGATGCCTGTCTTAATAACAATAATAGTAGTAATAAAAGTAGTAGTTCTTCAAAATCTACAACCAAATCACCCAAAGAAACAGCAACTTCGACGGATAAAATTAATATAAATACAGCGTCACTAGATGAATTACAAAAAATATCTGGAATAGGTGAAAGCAAAGCTCAGGCTATTATAAAATATCGAGAAGAAAACGGAAACTTTAATAAAATCGATGACATAATGAATGTAAGTGGAATAGGAGACGCATTATACGAAAAAATTAAAGACAATATTACAGTCTAGATACTTGTTTAAATTATTAGCAATCATCTTTCTTCTAGGTTCTATTATCTTAACGAATTGCTATAAGTTTACCAGTAAATATAACTCCAATTTAAAAAATATTACGGGAATAGTTACTAAATATTCTATTGATGGAAATAAATTAACTATCTATCTTAAAGCAAAAGAAATTATAATAATAAATTATTACTTAAAAACAGAAAGTGATAAAGAATATTACACTAAAAACTTAGAATTAGGTGATAGATTAAAAATAGTAGGAGAACTATCAATTCCCAATAATAACACAATTCCTAATGGCTTTAATTACAAAAAATATCTTTATCATAAAAAAATCTATTATTTATTTACAGCTAATAATATAAAAATAGTTTCTAAAAATACTAGCATCTTCTATTTCTTTAAAAACCAAATCATAAAAAGAATAACTAAAATAGATAAAACAGGCTATTTAAAAATATTTATAACTGGAGAAAAAGATGATTTAGATAATAATATCCTACAGGAATATCAAACTAATGGTGTATCTCATTTGTTTTCTATATCTGGTATGCATGTATCATTACTAGCAAGTATTATTTTATTTATATTAAAAAAATTTTCTTATAACAATAAACTAAACTATTTAGTAGTAATTCTATTTTTATTATTTTATCTATTTTTAACTAATTTTTCTTCATCAATTTTAAGAACAACAATAATGTTTATTTTAATGGCAATTAATAAATGTTATAATTTAAAAGTTAAAAATATAGATATAATCTGTTTGGTATTAATAATCATAATTATAATTAATCCCTTTTATATTTATGATATAGGTTTTCAATATTCTTACTTGATAAGTTTTACTTTAATATTCTTAGCAAAAAAAACAAATAAAGTAAGAAATAAACTTGTTCAAAGCCTTTACATATCATTTATTTGCTTTTTAGTATCTTTTCCAATTTCAATATATAATTTTTCTTCCGTAAATATATTATCTATTTTTATAAATATAATTTTAATCCCCCTAGTAAGTGTAGCAATATACCCACTTTCATTATTAACTTTTATTATAAGCCCCTTAATAAATATTTTTGTCTTAGCAGTATCTATATTAGAAAAATTAAATAATATATTTGCAAGTATTACTATATTTCAGTTAGTAGTGTCCAAACCAAACATTATAATAATTTTTGCCTATTATGTAATAATCTATTTATCTTTATTTAACAAAAAATATTATTTATTATTGGTTATAATGCTACTAATTCAAAAAAATTTAATCTATTTTGATAATTCTCTTAAAGTGACAATGATAGATGTAGGACAAGGAGATTCTATTTTTATTAAAATGCCTAACAATAAAGAAAATATCTTGATAGATACAGGAGGTAAAATAAGTTATAATAAAGAAAAGTGGATGATTAGAAATAAAAATACTAGTATTACTAAAAATAGTTTAATTCCTTATTTAAAGTCTATGGGGCTAAATAAGTTAAATATGCTAATTATATCACATGGAGACTATGACCATATGGGAGAATCAATTAATTTAGTAGAAAACTTCAAAGTAGAAAAAGTAATATTTAATTG
>CAKPER010000028.1 GCA_934149245.1 uncultured Bacilli bacterium
GGTATGACTCACTTTTATTTTAATAAAAATATTGTAAGTGATTTTACTCACCAACACTATTTATTATAGAACCTAAATTAAAAATTGATGTTAATGAAATAGTAGAGGATATTTTATTTATGGTAGATGTTAATAATGAATTTATGAAAGAAATAATGGATAAAGATGTTTTAAATGAATATAAAAAAGCAAGAAAAAGATAACATCATATCATTGACATATTAAGAAAATAATTATACTATATTTAAACTTTTTAAGGGGGATTCGAATATGAAATCTATAACATTTTCATGCAATGATGTTGCTATAAAAATTAATTCAGATGATGAAAATATTACTAAGTATTTAATTGAAATGTTCGGAAATTATTATGAAATAAATAGCAATGTTATGCCAACTATTGTTATTAACTATAAAATAGGAGTGCCTAGCGAATTTCAGTATAAAGATAAAGAACAAAATGATAATTCATATAATTATATAAGTGGTAATGAAAACGAAATAAATATAAATATACCATATTATGATGAAACAAAGCAGTCATTTATTAAGAGAGTGTTTACTACCTCGTCTGTTAAAGCATTTCAAAAAGAAAATTATATGATTCTACATGGGGCTTGCACTTTTAAAGATAATGATGGAATTATTATTACAGGTGCTGCAGGTAGTGGAAAAACAACTTTACTTCAAAAATTGCTTAATAATGGTTATGGTTATGTAGCCAATGATAGATTAGCATTAAAAGAAGAAGATAATGGAATAGTTGTTTGTGGGATACCATTTTCAATGGGAATAAGAAACGTGGATATTCAAAAAGATTTTAGTGATTGTTCCTCATATTATATAAAGGAAATAGATAAGAAATTTTTAGAAAATAAGGATGTTTCAAAGTATTTTGAAATAAAAATGAAATCTGAAATACCATTATCTACAATAATATTTTGCAATTATGATACAAACATTGATGGATTAAGGGTTGAACAAATAAATGATATTAATAAAAGAATTTTCCCTAATATTATGTTTGATGATGCGATTCCTGATTCGAAATACTATTTACACTCAATATTTGGAAGTTATAAAAACAAGTGCGACCTATCAAAAGTAAAAAGTATTGAAATGATACAGGGATTGAATAGTGAAAAAGAAACAATTAAAGAAATAGAAAAATCCAGAGTAAGAAAGAGAGGTAATTAGATATGGCAGAGCCAACAGATATTACATTTAAGATATGTAATGTAAGAGTAAATTGTAGAGCAGTAGCAATTATACTTAATGAAGGAAATATATTATTTCAAAAAAGAGAAACAGATCCGGTGTGGGCTTTACCTGGAGGAAAAATAGCAGTTTTAGAAAAAGGTAAGGATACTATTAATAGAGAATTAAACGAAGAAATAGGAGAACCTGTTGAAGTTTCAAATTTATATGATGTTGAAGAAAACTTTTTTGAATATAACGGAGAACAATTCCACGAATATATGTTCCTATATTTAGCAAAATTAAAAGAATATAGTAATTTAAAAAATGAAAAATTCTTTGATGGTGTTGAAAAGAAAAAACATCTTAAGTTTGCATGGTTTAACAAGGAAGAATTAGATAAATATAATGTAGTACCTATTGAAATCAAAGATACTTTGAAAGAAATAATTGATACAAACAAACAAAATATGGTAAAATCTAGAATAAGGAGATGATTTTATTGAAAGAGAAAGATATAAATATAAAAATAGAAGATATTTTATTGAATGTAAGAGCAGTAGCTGTTATTGTGCATGATAATAAAGTATTATTTCAAAAAAGAAAACAAGATGAGTTTTGGGCTTTGCCTGGAGGAAAAATAAGAGTCGGAGAAAAATCAGAAGATACTATAAAAAGGGAATTAAAAGAGGAGCTTGATCTTAATAGTTTTAGTGTTGAAAGATGTAATAGTATTTCAGAATATTTTTTTACATTTGATAACACTCTAATACATCAGTATATATTCAGTTATGTGGTATCTGTTGGTAATAATGAATGGATTTTAGATGAAAAAAGTGAGTTTGATGGAAAAGAAAAAAACGAAAACCTAATTTTTAAATGGTTTGATATTGATTATTTAACAGATGCCCCAATTAAACCAGATTTCTTAAAAGACCAAATTGATAGTATAAAGAATAATGATATTATGTTTACAAGTTATATAGACGAATAACACAAAAAGCATTTTTTAACTATATATAAGAAAAATATATTTACCATATTAGGCAAACTTATATTCAAGTGATATAATATCATGCTGTACGTGTTTTTATTGTTTTATGAATTTGATCATTTTATATCGTTAGTTTATAAATCGGATAGGAATACTGCCCCTAAAAATGAATTAATTGAAAGAGTGAAAAATAGTCTAGAAGATAGGTTGCTTTTCACTCTTTTTGCTTTATAGAAATTATAAGATTCATTTCCTCCTCAAGAAATATTTGTATTTTTAAGATTCAAATTATAGGTGGTGAATATTTTGAATATTGAAAAGGCAAATAATAGAGAATATGTGAAATAGATGAAGAGATAAATGAACTTCTAAATAAAAAAGAAAAATCTTTATAAAAAGTTCTGCCAAAAGCAAATACTTATGATGAAGAACTTATATTTAACACCAGTTAAAGAAAAACTTACACCAAAAGAGTAGTCTTATATTAAAGGAAAAATAAATAATGATGTATTTCATTTAAATATAGATAATGGTAATGATACTAAAACTACTATTTAAATACATTTAAAACATCCTTTAGAAGAAGATTTAACTTTGGAAAAGGAAAATGAAAATAATGTCTAAAATTTTTTGTTTGTTCTTTTCATTTATATTATTCATACACTTCTATTGTGGAGGTGTTTTTTTGAATAAAATTAAAAAGTTTTCAAAAAACAACGAAGATGATTTGCATTTATCAAAAAATGATGCTAATATGCAATCAACCAAAATTAGAAATCACTATTTTATCAAGCAAATAAAGGGATTTATTAATGACAGAACCAGAAGTTAATATTCCTAAAATTTCTATTTTGGAAGTGGAATTAATAATAAATAATCAATTGCTTGAAGATGGTGTTATTAGTGAAAATCAATATTATGAAGTTTGTAAAATAATATATGAAAAGTTAAATCAATTAAAAAGTCAAAGTTAGGGGGTAAAGTATGAGATTTTATAAAGTAAGAGAAGCGATATTACAAGGCAAAAACATAACAACTTTACCTTTAAGAGTTACTTTTTATGCTCGTGTTTCAACAGATAGTGATGAGCAATTAAATTCACTAGAAAATCAAATTTCTTACTTTAAAGAATACATTACTAACAATCCTAACTGGATTTATGTTGAGGGCTATATTGATGAGGGAATAAGTGGAAGTTCTGTGAAAAAAAGAAAGCATTTTTTAAGAATGATTGAAGATGCTAAAAGTGGTTATTTTGATTTAATAATTACTAAAGAAGTATCAAGATTTTCAAGAAATTTATCTGATAGTATTAAATATACTCAAGAATTAATGGCAAATGATGTTGGAGTTTACTTTCAATCAAATGGAATTAATACTTATGATCCTAACTCTGAATTTATACTTAATATGATGGGAAGTATTGCTCAAGAAGAAGTTAAAAGACTTTCTTCTCGTGTTAAATGGGGACATTCTGAAGCAATAAAAAGAGGAAGAGTTTTAGGTTCAAGTAGTATAACTGGTTATAAAAAAGATAATGCAAAATTAGTTATAGTTGAAGAAGAAGCAAAAGTAGTTAGAAAAATATTTGAATTATATGCTACTGGTAATTATGGTTTTTGTAAACTTGCTATGGAATTATATAAACAAGGAATAGATAATTCTAAAGGGAAAATATATGATAAAGATACTTTAAAAAGAATTATTGAAAATCCAAAATATAAAGGTTTTTACTCAGGACATACAACTGAAACTATTGACTATAGAACTAAAAAAAGAGTTTACATACCAAAAGAAGAAAGAATTATTTATAGAGATGAAAATATACCAGCCATAGTTAGCGAAGAATTATGGAATCGTGCAAATGAAATATTAGAATCAAGGAGTAATGTTGTGAAAAATAAAGAGTTATCAAACAGAAGAACTGAAAGAAAATATGCTTATAGTGGAAAAATATTTTGTAGTGAACACAATTTTAATTTCCAAAGATCAACTGGTAGTCGTAGAAGCAAAAAACCAAGATGGGCATGTGGATATTATATGAGATATAGATTAGAAGCATGTGAAAGCCCAATAATAGCAGAAATGGATTTAGATAATATATTTAGTGATATTATGAATAAGATATTTGAAAACAAAGATTCTATTATAAATGAGATGATGTCTTATTATTCTAATTTAAAACTTTCTAATACATATCAAAATGAAATAAAAAAAGTAAATAATAAAATAGATGAAATAAAAAGAAAAAAAGATAAAATACTGGAACTAAACATTAATGGTAATATTAGTAATTTAGAATTTCAAGAAAGAAATGATGAATTTAATGAAGAAATTGCTAATTTAAAGAAGAAAATTACTACTTTAGAAAAAGAAAAAGATTTAATGTCTATTAGTACTTCTAATTTAAAAAATGTTGAATCTGCTATAAAGAAACAATTAGACTTTAAAACTAATATTCAATCTTTTGTTGAAACTTTTGTTGATGAGATAATTGTATCAAAAATTGATAATGATAGACAAAATATAAAATTAGATATATTTCTAAATCTAATAAAAAAACCTAAAGTAAATATTAAAGGATCACGACATTTAGGAACTATTAATGAAAATTTATCTATATATAGTTCTAGTCGTGATACCATAGATTTAGGAAGATCAGATTTTAAAAGAAATACTTTTACTTATAATGTTTATTTAAATAAAATCAATGATTAAGGTAGGATGTAATAAGTCCTACCTTATTTTTTTGCTCTTTTTTAGTACTCGCCATTGGTGGCTACTTTCAAAATAATAACATTAGCATCATCTTTAGAAGAAAAAACTATAGATTTAGAGAAAGATACATTTTATGATGGCGGTTCGGTTAATGTTGATGGAGCCAGAATTAAGTGCTGGAAACATGGAGGACATGGAGCCCAAACTTTTTTAGAAGTTGTCCAGAACTCTTGCAATCTTGGTAGTTATACAGGAACACTTTTGAATTTGCAAAAAACTCTTGAAATGGTATTTATGCCTTAGTAATGAAATATTTGAATTTAATGATAATATGAAATAATATTTAATGATGAAGATAAAATTTTAAGTGATTAATTTTGCTTTCAAATTTATTCTAACACCAACTTATTATTTTTATATCTCCTACAAAATATTTTATATCATCATTTTGATTGCTAGGTTGCGAATATAGTCTGCCGTATGTTATAATCATTATAATAATAGTTCAATAAAGGATGGTAAGAAAGATTATGAAATTTAATAAAAAAATGCCTATTCACACAAAAACTAATAAATTATTTTATTTTAGTACTATGATATTACTTTGTATTGTTATATTTTTAAGTATTGGCTTTTCTGCTTTTCAAAATAATTTATCAGTTGAAAATATAAGTGCTACTGTACGAATAGACAAGGATATAAGAGTTATGAAAGTAGGTGTTGATAGTACAAATGAGGCTACTAGTTATTCTGAAGATTATAATGCTTCAAATATTTCAGGAAGTATTGGTTTGAATAATATTAATTCTTATGTTATTTATGATGTTGATATTTATAATCTAGGTAATGTTACTATGGGAATAAGTAGTGCATCAATAGATAATGAAAACTTAAAATTTGAATTTTTAGATTATAATTTAAAAGATAAAATTTGTGAAAACAATCACTGCTCTTTAGGAATGAAAAAAACACTAAAAATAAAAGTATCATATAAAGATGAGACAAATATTAATAATGGAGAAAACAAATTTGTATTAAGTTTTAAATTTGGAAGAATTTTTAATATTACTTATTATAATATTACCAATAGCGATAAATTTCCTACGGAAATAATAGAGGGTGATACACTAAATTTAAATATATCAAGTAAAGAAGATAATTTTATAAAGGTCTTTATGAATAATAAGCTATTATATAAAGATAGTGATTATCAATATATAAATAATAATTTAGTTATTTCAAATATTTCTGGTGATATTAAAATTCATTATAAAATGCCAATATGTCAAAGAGCAACAATTCTTCATACAGAAGAATGCTTAGGTGCATACTGTTCTAGAATGGGATACAAAGTCGATGGGAGTAAAGGTACAAAGACTATCACATTTGGTTCATTAGGAACATCTGGAATCATTTCATCTGGGGATGCATTTGATTGTGATGTTAATGGAGATGGAGTATATGATTCTAAAACCGAAAGGTTCTATTATGTTATCGATAGTGATAAAGATAGCAATATAGCTGTTTTGATTTATTATAGTAATGTTAGTGAGGGAAAACCTAGTAATGATAAATACTATCCATATGATAGTTCTTCAGAAAATTGGCATGGTCCTAGAACTGCTATCGAGCAACTTCCTACTACTAGTCAGTGGAGTAATGTAAGTTTATCTAATACAGAAAGAAAGTTAGTTAATGAATATGGTACTACTAGTACAAAAGATGGTCATAATTTCCCAGAAGTATTTAGTTATTCTAAATATGCAGCCCGTTTTTTAACAATAGCAGAAGTAAAAAAAATTGTTAATTTTTATATTCCAAGCTGGAAGAATGGTGAATTAGACGCTCATCTTTATTTCTCCGAAAATACTAATTTTTCAAAGAAAGATAATTCAAAATTTGATGGCTTTTGGTTAGAAACTCCAAGAAATACTATGTCAAATCATGGCTGGATGATTTATGCTACAGCAAGACGTGTTCATAGTGTTGAAGTTCAAAGGACAGATGTTTTAATTGGTGTTAGACCAGTAATAGAAGTATCTAAAAATGATATTTTGTATTAATAATTCATAACTTATAATATGAAAAAGCTTGGATTTAGATTAAATATTTTACGATATATTTTTGAAAGTCTGTGGTAAAAAAATGTAAGTTTTTAAAATTAAAACAGTGATAAATTATTACTGTTTTTTTCATATTGCTTTATAGTAAATAATATTATTACATAGGAGGTAAATATGAAAGAAATAGTTAAAGAATTAAAATTAATAATAAATAAAGAATTATATCATAAAAAATTAATTAGTTTTGAAGAGTTCAAATGTATAAATGAAGAGATAATTAAGGAGAAAGAACATGAATGTTCTTAAGACTAGAAGCGAATTATTACTTGGTAAAACTATCTTTGATATGAAACTTAATGTCGGTTATTATGCAAGGGTGTCAACTGATAAAGATGATCAATTAAATAGTCTAGAAAATCAATCTAATTATTTTAGAGAAATGATTAAAGAAAATAAAAATTGGAATTTAGTTGGAGAATATATAGATGAAGGAATAAGTGGGACAAGTGTTAAGAACAGGGGAGAATTTCTAAAAATGCTTGAGGATTCTAGGCTTGGTAAACTTGATTTAATTGTGACAAAAGAAATATCAAGATTTTCTCGTAATGTTGTAGACAGTATTAAATATACAGAAGAACTTCTTAATAATGGTACAGTGGTATTTTTTATAAGTGATAATATAAATACAATTTACCCAGATAGTGAATTCAGATTAGCACTTATGTCAAGTTTAGCTCAAGATGAGGTTAGAAAATTATCTGAAAGAGTACGATTTGGCATAAAAAGAATGATTAAAGATGGTAAGATAATTGGCGGAAATTTAACAGGATATTATAAAAAAAATGGAAGAATGATTATAAATGAAGAAGAAAGACCTATAATAGAGATATTATTTAATTTATACGCAACTGGCAAATATTCCTTTGAGTCTATTTCTAATTTTTTATATAAAAGAGGTTATAAAAATAAAAATGGTAATGCTTATTCTGGTACAACTTTAAAAAAGTTTTTAATTAATCCTAGATATAAAGGATATTATACTGCTAATTTAACTAGAGTAGAAAACTATAAGACCCATAAAAAAGTTAAAATTCCTAAATCAGAACAAATAATTTATAAAACTGATTTAATTGATCCAATAGTATCAGAAGAATTGTGGAATAAGGCTAATGAGTTATATAAAAAGAGATATAATGAAAGAAAAATGAATATCACAACATCCCAAAAGATAATAAATGAAAGTAAATATACAAATAAAATATTCTGTAGTGATCATAATATGATTTTTATAAGATGTGCTGGTAGTAATAGAAAAAGTAATCCAACTTGGATTTGCAAAAAATATAAAGAAGAAGGAGTGAGTGCCTGTAATTCGCCAATTATAAGGGAAAAAGCTTTTGATAAGGTTATAGAGAATATATTAACTGAATATTTAAATAATAATGTTTTATCTATAAAGAATGAACTTATAAATTTATATAATAAAGTATTTTTTGAAATAGATAATAAATTAAGAATATCTTTACAAAAAGAGCTTAATGAATTAAAAATAAAAAGAGATAAATTAATTAATTTAAATATTTTAAATATAATATCTAATGATGAATTAGAAAGGAAACTAAATAGAAACACTATAGAAATAGATAAATTAGTTAGTATAATAAATAATACTTCTGTTAATAAAGATAATCATAAAAGATTAAAAAGTATAGGGTTAGAGATTGATAATATAAGTAGTATTCATAATAATTTGAATATATATATTAATTTATTTATAGATAAAATTATAGTTAAGAAATTATTAACTAGATATAAGATGAATTTAGATGTGTATTTTAATGATGGTAGTATTAGAAATATTTATTATGAAAACTAAAGATAATGTCGAATAATTTTTTTTAGATTAAAATTCGGTGGTTAGCAACCCAGGATTTGTTGAACTTGGAAGAAGATTAGGAACCGAAAAATTATTTAAGTATATAAATACTTTTGGTTTTGGAGAAAAAACGGGAATAGACTTGAATGGTGAAGGTAGTGGTATATTATTTCCAATATCAAAAGTAGGACCAGTTGAACTAGCAACAACGGCTTTTGGACAGGGAGTTAGTGTTACAGCTATTCAACAAATAACAGCCGTTAGTGCAGCAATAAATGGAGGAACACTTTATAAACCATATATAGTAAAAAGAATAACTTCTCCAGAAACTGGAGATATAATACAGGAAAATAAAAAGAAAAAGGTTAGAAAAACAATTAGTGAAGAAACTAGTAAGCAAGTGAGATATGCACTAGAAAGCGTAGTTGCTCTAGGTACGGGAAGAAATGCTTACATAGAAGACTATAGAGTAGGAGGAAAGACAGGAACAGCCCAAAAAGTAAATAATGGAGTATATATGGTAGGAAATTATATTACTTCATTCATAGGATTTTTACCTGCTAACAATCCTAAAGTAGTAGTATACGTAGCAATTGATAATCCTAAAGGAATAAGTGCTTATGGAGGCACCGTATCTGCTCCTATTGCAAAATCAATTTTAGAAGATTCTATTACAGCTTTAAATATAAAAAAGCCTAAAAAAGGTCTAGAAAAAGAATATCGTTATTTTGATACAAAGTATTATACTTTAGAGAATGTTGTTGGTTTAGACATCAACGAAGCCAAGGAACTTTTAAAAAATTTTGATGTTGAATATTCAGGTCAGGGCTCTAAAGTAATATCTATGTCACCTAAACAAGGTTCTAGAATAAAAGCGGGTTCAGTTGTAAGACTAATGTTAGGAAATTAGGACTATAATGTTGAAAAACTCTACTAAATGTGCTAATATAAAAAGCGATTTAGAAGGAGATTAAAAGTGGAAGAGTTGTATCAAATATATGTAGAAAATTTTAAAAGGGAAGTATATAGTTATAAATATTTTAAGGAAGTAATTCAAAAAAGTAATGTTATAGACTATAAACAAAGTAATAAGGTAGTGGCTTTTTCGGTATATAAAGATAATAATTTGTTACTAATATGTGTTAAAAAGAGATGTCAAAGAAATAAGATAGGAACTTATTTATTAAAAAAAGTAGAGAATGTTATAAAACAAAAATATAACGAATTAATTATTGGTAGTAGTAATTATTTTTATGTAGGAACACCAGATGAATATAGTAATTTCTTTGTTAAAAATAATTACGAAGTTATAGATAAAGTAAGTGATTATTTATCTTTAGATAATAAAAAAGATGTAACAGGATGGCATTTAGCAGATAATATAGAGTTGGAAGAATTATTATCTATTCTAAAAAATAATGATTATAAAGAATATAATAATTATTTAACTAATAAAAAAATATATGTTTATCAGTATCATAATAGAATAGTTGCAAGTTATATAGAAAAGAGTAGTAATTATAAAGAATTAGATAAAGATACTATAATAATAGATTCATTAATATTATTTAAGAAGATAGATATTGATATATTTAAAGAGTTAAAGAATAATTATTCTAGTCCTTTAATTATTAAGAATATTAATAAAAATATTTTTAATAATTATCATATAGATAAGTATTTGAGTTTTAATATTGCAGTTAAGAAATTTTGTTAATTTTATTATTTTAGTGGTAGTTATTTTGCTTTAAAAAAATAAAAGAACATGATATAATTGTTTTAGAAAGATAGAAGGTGTTGTAATGGATATAATATTAATAGTATTAGTAGTAGCGATAATAGCAGTAGGACTTTTTTTTAGGGATTTTAAAAGTGTTGTTTATTTTTTAGGAATTATAGAGATATTTTTTAGATTGGTACATAGAATAGCTGAATTAATTAATTTAGCAGGATTTCAATCTTTTGTGAATGAATACATTCCATCTTCATTAGAAGCAGTTATAAATAATTATTCTAGTGGAATATTAAATATAATATTAACATGGATATTGATATTATTGTTTGCTTATTTTGAATGGTATTTAATAAATTATTGGATTCAGAAAAAGAAATAGAGATGAGGTAATAAGTTATGGATGAAAAAATAATAGATGAAGCTTTAAAGTATGCTAGTGCAAGTAATGAGATAGAGAATATGTATTTAACTGATGAAGAATTTAATGAGGTAAGAGAAGCAGTATTAAATAATAGAAGTAGTAAGAGTTTTTTATATGAATTATATATGAAAGTGAGTGAAAAGAGAAATGGCCAGAATAAGAGATGAAGTTTTAGATTATACTCCAAAGTCAGTAGTAAATGGTGTTTTAGTAAATAAGCTTAATATAAAGGATAGTGAAGAGTTAGAACGTGTAGAAAGAGAAATTACTGCTCTTAAGTTAGCTAAACTATATTTAAATCCTGGTAAGCAAACATTTGATGTTGAGCATTATTTAAGTATTCATAAATTTTTATTTGAAGATATTTATGATTTTGCTGGAGAAATAAGAGACGAGGTTATAGCAAAACAAATTCCTTTTTGTTTGCCACAATTTATATATGATAATTTGAATCAAACATTAAGAGATGCTCAAAAAAATATTTCTAAAATAACAGATAGAACTAAATTAGTTCAATTTTTAGCAGTATTGTATTGTATTCAGATTTAGATATAACACATCCTTTCCGTGAAGGAAATGGAAGAGTTGAGAGAGAATTTTTAAGACAATATGTTATAGAAATATGTAAGCGAAATAATTTAGAAGAATATGTTTTAGATTATAGCTTGATAGAAGATAAAGAGGCATTTATTCAAGCAGTAATCGTAGCAGACGCTGCTTGTAATACAACATATTTAGAACAATTTATAGATAAAATTTTAGTTTCAGCACAAAAAAATAAAAAACATCCAAGATAATTCTACAAAATATTGTGTAAAGTTAACCTTATAATAATCATTATTTAAAAAAAATATGATATAATTTTAGTAGTAAGGGAAGTGAAAAAATGCTCACATTAACCAAATCTTTATTTGCCTTGATGATAGGATTTATTATTTCAACTATATTTGGAGTAATTCTTATTCCATTTTTAAAAAGAATAAAAGCTGGTCAGAGAATAAATGTTTATGTTGATGCTCATAGGAAAAAAGCAGGTACCCCTACAATGGGGGGATTTATTTTCATAATACCATGTTTGATTACTGTGCTTTTATTACTTATTACTAAAAAAATGGAATATTCTATTAACCTATTTATTATATTATTTGTTATGCTAAGTTATGGGATGATAGGCTTTTTAGATGATTATATAAGTTTAAAACATAATACTAATAAAGGCTTAACACAAATTCAAAAGCTTGCACTTCAGTTTATTGTTGCTGTTGTATTTTATGTTTTGTTTAGACATTTTGGAGAAGGAGATTCTGTTTTAAGGGTAACTTTATTCAATCTTGAATGGAACCTTAGTTGGTTTTATGGTGCTTTTATATTGTTTTTGTTAGTAGGAACATCAAATGCTGTTAATTTAACAGATGGTTTAGATGGCCTAGCTGGTGGCTTGTCTGCAATAGCATTTTTGGCTTATGGTTTAATTGCTTGGGGAAGTTATTGGATAAGTGGTTATCAAGATATAGGTATTTTTTGTTTTATTTTAGTCGGTTGTATTATGGGATTTTTGGTATTTAATTCGTCTCCTGCTAAAGTATTTATGGGAGATACTGGAAGCTTGTCACTTGGAGCTACTCTTGCAACAGTAGCAATACTTACATCACATGAATTTTCATTGGCTGTAATAGGTGGCGTTTTTGTAATAGAAACATTATCCGTAATTATTCAAATCTTTTCGGTAGTTGTATTTGGAAAAAAAGTATTTTTAATGAGTCCTATTCACCATCATTTCGAACGTTTAGGTTGGAGTGAGGGTGATATAGTAAAAATGTTTTGGATAGGTGGATTTATTTTAAGTCTATTAGCACTAGTATATGGAGTATGGTTGTAATGTATGATGCCCACTACGATTTATTAACTATATTATATATTAATTGCAAGACTAATAATAAATATAGTAATTACCAAAAATTAATAACAGATTGTACTAATATTTATAATAATAATATTATAGGTGGTACAATAAATCTTTATTTTATGAGTAAAGAAGAAATGTTAGAAGAATTAGATATAAAGAAAAGTGAATTAGAAAATATAGTAAAAATGTTTGATGATAGTATAAATTATTTAAATAAGTTAAAAATGAAGAAGATAATTCCTAGTACTTGTAAATTTATTTATAGTATAGAAGGCTGTGATTATTTAAAAGATGAAAGTGAATTAGAAATTCTTTATCAAAAAGGATTACGCTCAATTTTACCAGTATGGAATACGGCTAATAAATTTGCATCAGGGAATAGAGATGTTTAC
Source organism: uncultured Bacilli bacterium (assembly GCA_934149245.1). GTDB lineage: Bacteria > Bacillota_I > Bacilli_A > RF39 > UBA660 > RUG11198. The sequence goes on from CAKPER010000028.1 coordinate 13,303, forward strand.
GGCTTAACAGAAGAAGGCGTAAAATTAATAAAAAAGGCTATTAACCTTAATATGATAATAGATTTGTCACATGCTAACGAGAAAACTTTTGAGGATATTATAAAACTAGCTAATATAGAACGTAAAAACAATAAATCATTTATACTTTTAGCGTCACATTCTAATGTAAAATCAATTTGTGATAATTCTAGAAATTTAAGCGATGATGAGTTGATAAAATTAAAGAATGCTGGAGGATATGTTGGTCTTATTACTAATAGTAAGTTTTTATCTAATAATTGGCTTAATGAGACAAAAGAAGAAAGACAGAAAGCATTTATTAAACATTTACGATATTTAATAGATGAAATAAAATATCCTCAAGATAAGATATTGATTGCAAGTGATGATATGAGTTTTCATCCAAATAGTGATTATCATAATAGAAATGCATTTAATATGCATAATATAGCTAATGAGTTATATAATTTAATTACAATTAATTTTGATGGCGTTTTAGCTAAAAAAATAATGATTACTAATTATGAAGATATATTAGATAAAATAAATTTAGATTATTAAAAATTATAGTTTCATGATAATAGACAAATTTAATAGAATTAATAGTAATAGATGGACAAGCTTTAGAGTTATATTATGTATCTTCTAAATTACAAGTTTTGATTAATAAAGGTGATGGTAAGAATGAAAATAAAAAATTTAAATATTCCTATGATTGATATATTTAAGGAAAGAAGATTGAAAGTGGTAAATGAGAGTAGTAAAGGAAATATAAAAATAGAAATAAAATTTATAAATAGAAGTGTTAAAAGAGGAAAGAAGACATTAATTTTAACTAAAGATGATGCAAATGGTAGAAAATAACGGGCCTAAAATAATTTTTGGAATAAAGTATTAAAGTTATTATTGATGATATTAGCATCTTATTTTTATAGTTGAAATTTTGTGGTGATAAAATATTAAATATTAGTTAAATGTTGTAAATATAAATTTTTTTTGTTAATATATGTATATGATATATAAATTTTAGAACATTAAATAGTTTACTCTAGATTTGAGTAAGTTACATGTTAGAGATTGGAATTCGTTTTGAGGAAAGGAATGATAAATATGAGTATTAGTATAAAAAGAAATAGTATAGAGGATCCAATAACCGGAAAAATAATATATGATGAAGCTGGGATATTAGAAGCAATTAGAAAGAAGGAAAAAATATTAAATGATGGTGCTGAGGATGAGGTAAGAAAAATAATAGATCAAGTCAATGAAAAAGCAATAAAGCAAACACCAGAAGAAAAGCTTAAAATTTTATTTAAAATTTTAACTGGAAGTGAGTATACATATGATACAAATTTTAATGTTAATCCCAACCTAACAGTAACTAGACTAAAACCTTATGGATACAAACATTTTCAGACAACTGTTCCATTTAAAGATTGGAGATGTTTATTGTTAGCTAAAAGAGGAGTTTGTGAAGAATTCGCACTTACATTTGAGAATTTATGTGTTAGGTTAGGAATACCTTGTATTATGGTTAAGGGAATGACAACGATTGGACATGCGTGGAATGCAGTTTTAATTAATGGAGAAGTAAGATTTATAGATACTTCATTTACAAAAATAGATAGAATGGTTAGAGAGGGCAAAGAGCCAATAGATAAATATTTTTTGAAAGATTATGAAACTTCTAAGAGATGGGGTAGGAGTTATAATGATAGTCTTTATACTATAAAAAGAAAATTAGTTGATCTTCAAAAAAATATGTTGGATGCAGAGGTTTCAGCCAAAGTAATAATAGAGCAAGTTAATAAAATGGCACAGACACCTGAAGAAAAACTAAAGTTTTTGTTCTGGTCTTTAACTGGTGGTAGTGCTTATAGTCCTTATACATATGATCCAAATTTTGCTATAAATTCTGTACCCCAAGATTGGAGAAGTTTGTTACTATTTTGGAAAGGTACTGATAAAGACTTTTCACTTACATTTGAAAATTTATGTATTAGATTAGGGGTACCTTGTATTAAGGTTGAGGAAACAAAAAAAGCTGGTCATGTATGGAATGCAGTTTTAATTAATGGAGAAGTAAGATTTATAGATACTTCATTTACAAAAATAGATAGAATGGTTAGAGAAGGTAAAGAGCCAGTAGAGAAATATTTTTTGAAAGATTATGAAACTTTTAAACAATGGGGAATAAATTGTGATGATAGTCTTTATATTATAAAAAAAAGGTTGGTTGAACTTCAACAAAGTATGTTTGGAATGAAAAGTGATAAAATTAGCGGAATTAGATTTTTAAATGAAGATGATATAAAAAAATATGGTTCAAATGCTACAGGTGATGATGATATAAAAAAAAGAAGAAGATAGTTAGTTTAAAATAAATTTTGAAATGGGAGTGTAAATAATTCTGTGTAAATGGTAATCTATCCATGATAGTTAGGAACTTTATATAGGTTTCTTTTTGTTATACTTAGAGTCTGTAAATAAATCATAAAATTAGTTTTGTGATAAAAAACGTTAAATATTATCTAAAATATTGCAAATATAAATATAATATTGTAAGTTTTAAAAAGGAAGTGGTAAATTTGGGGATTGGGTTATGAGAACTGCTGAAATTGATCCAATAACAGGAAAAGCAGTATATGATGAGGGTAAAAAGTTAAAAGTACGAGAAAAAAAGGAAAAAATATTAAATGATGGTGCTGAGACTGAAGCTAAAAAAATAATAGA
>CAKPER010000029.1 GCA_934149245.1 uncultured Bacilli bacterium
ATTTCCTCCTTATTTTTATTAAATTTTTCTATTATTTTTTTATATAGTTTTAAATCAGTACCATCTACACATTCTATTTTGCAATTGTTATCTTCTAGAAATTGCAAAAAATTAATATTATCAATGGTATTGCGTGATAATTGTTTTAAATCTTTTATTATTACTTTTGAATATCTTTTATTTTCAATATCTTCTTTTAAATCATTTAACTCTTTTCTATCCAAACTCAAACGATTTTGGACTTTATCAAAATAAATAGTATAATCATAATTTTTCATAAGACACCAATCAGATATTTGCTTTAAAAAATAATCTATTGCAACCCTTTTCTTGTTTTTAAAACATAGGTATACTGCGACTTTCTCCATATTATATTGTTCCTTTCTTTAATATTTTTCTTCATCTATAAGTTTTGCAATATAAATAATTTGCTTATTAGTTCCACTAATACAAGTAATGAGTGTTATATCAGACATATTAGTTTGATTAAGCTTTGCTACACCTGTTTTTTCAATCTCATATTTATCAAAAATTTCATAAATATATTTCATTCCTTTATAATAAAAATATACTTTATCAGTTATTTCTAATTTTCTTAAATTTTTAAAAAAAGAAACATAACTATTACCAGAGTGAGCAGCTAAAAGAATATGACTAATTGCTTGCTCGTCTGGTAAAATTGTTTCTTTTAATAAATATATATTTTTATTTACATTATTCTTAGGACTAGTTTTGTCAACTAATCCTTTTTTTAAATTAATTTTCGGTATCTCCAAAACACCAATATAAATTTCATCATCTTTTTTGATAATAGGATGTTCTTCTTTTGATTCCTCAACTATTGAAGTTTCTTCTTCTATTTCAAAAAATTTTTCAATGCTTTTTTCTTCTATTTTATCATTTGTTTTCTTCTGATAATAATTATATCCGTAAAAAATAAAACCCAAAGTAAGAAGAGAAACACCTATTATTATTGTTATAGAATAAAATTGATTATTTTTTTGTTTTTTTCTTTTTATATGTTCCATAAATTATAGCACCTAATCCAATCATTGATATACCAAATGTAACATAAGGTATATAATCATTTTTTAAAGTATTTGGTACTTCAACAATATTTTTTTCATCAGCAAGTTGTGATTTAATTATTTGTCCATCTTCTAGAATTTCAAACCACATTTTTTCTTCATTAATTTTATAACCTTTTGGAGCTTCTTTTTCAACAAAATAGTATTTACCATATCTCAAATTATCAATTTTTATTTTTCCATTTTCATCAGTTCTACCACTAAAAACTAGTTCATCTTTTTCATTATATACTTCTATTAAAGTATTTGGTAATACTTCTCCAGTAGAAATATCAACTTTTGTTATTTCTATACTTCCCATAACTGGTTTATTTTTCATTTCTGCTTTAACTATTTCGCCATTTTCTTTTATCTCGAAATAAACTTTTTCAGTAGTAATAATATAACCAGTTGTAGCCTCTTTTTCTACAATGTAATACTTACCAACTGCTAAATCATCAATAGATACTTTCCCACCTTTGTCAGTTTTATAAGTTCCAACTAACTCATCTTTATCGTTATAAATTTCTATAATAGTATTTGGAATAGTATCTCCATTTACTAAATCTTTTTTAGTAAATTCTAACTTTCCTTTTTTATAATAATTTTTTAAAAAAATATCATAAGAAATATTATCTGTATATTGATCTTTATATTTTAATTCTAATTCATATTCCTTATCATCTAAAACATGATTATTATCTGTAGAAATTTCTTTGATAAAATACTTTCCTAAATATAGGTTATCAAATACTAATTTACCAGCTTTGTTAGTAAAGCCTTCTTTAACTAATTCACCTTTTTTATAAATCAATTTACCATTAGCAGAATAAATATCTTCTTTAGCATATAATCCTATTTTTACATTTGCTAAATTAATCTTATCGTAAGTATATTTGCCATTATCAATTACAAATTTTTCACCTATTTTATCAATTGTTACACTACCTTTTACTTCTTTGTTAGCAAATCTAACTTCAAATAAAACACCTAATTCATCGTCTTTTATTAATTCTGAATTTTCTCCAATGTGGAACTCTACTGATTCTTTATTCCATAAATAACCATCAATTCGTTGATCTACTTCCTCTAATCTATAATTTCCAGGCATTAATGGATAAGGTGTAATTAATATACCATTTTCATCCGTTTCAAATTCACATACATCTTTCACTGTTGGATAAGTAATTCTCTGGCAAACATATTCTTCAGTATCAATATTAAAGATTTTAAATTTAATATTGGCTCTAGCAATAATATCACCAGTATCTTTATCAATTTTTATTACTTTTAATTTAGCTGTAATTGGAGCATTTGAGATTAACTTATATAATGGTTCATCTGTATTTTCATTAATAGTAATTTCAAAATCTTTAACTTTTTCATAGTCTGTAGTTGCTGTAACTTGTTTAATTATATAAACACCATAAGGTAATTTTACTGTAGCATAACCCTTACTATCAGTTGTGATAGTTTTATATTTTTCTCCACTTGATTTTAAATAAATATCAAATGTTACATTAGGTTCTCCCACCAACATTCCTGTTTTATCATTAGCATAAACCTTAAAGAAATTAACATTTCTTTCAATAACTTTTTCTTGTACTGGAATTAATGGTTCTAAATTATCTTTTGAAATATTGAATTCATAAGTGTTTTTATCAAGTTCATAGCCCTTACTAGGTGTAATTTCTCTTAAATAAAATTTCCCTAAACTTGGTAAATAGCCACTTATAGCATAACCGTTTTCGTCTGTTGTAATTTTAGTAATTAGTGTGCCATCTTCCCTATATACGCTATAAACAGCACCTTTCAATGTAGCATCTCCTTGTGGGATATTCTTTCCAGTATCTCTATCTACTTTATTGATAGCAACTTTACCACCAATTATTTTAATATTAATATTTCTTTGAAGTGGATCATAACTACCAACTTGAACTAAATCTTGACTATCTGGTCTTACATAAACGATTGTAGGGTGTGAATATTTTACATCTTTTTTAATTAAATTTATTGTAGTTTCTCCAACCTCATTTGCAGTTATATATAAATCATTTCCTGATTTACTTAATGATACTTTTGAATTACTTGATGCTTGCCATTTTGATAGTACTGAATTTGTATCTGTAATTTTTAAAGTACTACCAATTATTGTTTCAAAATTTGAATTACCGAATTCTGGAGTTTTATAATGATTAGCAACTAATCTCTCCATTTCTGCCATTTCGTTTTCATATCTAGTAATTCTATTTCCTTTCAAAGAATCAGTAAAATAAATATCCCAACCATGTGGCACAGTTTGCCAAATCATAAATTGGGTGATAGCATACCATTTTAAATCGCTATGATTTACTTCACTATCTGAATAACCATAACCATAAAATGCTAATAATTGAATTCTTTTCCATTGTTCTTGACTCATATTAGCAACATATGCTTGATTAACATCTGTACCTGTATAATCTGTAAATTCTTCTAGTGGTGTACCCGGCTCAATACAATATATAAACTGATTATCACTTGTCCTTGCTATAACTGCCATTTGTTGATATTTAGTTCTAATTCCCTGTTTCATATTGACATAAGTATTAGGTATCCACTGATATTTATCATTGAATTGTGCTTTATAATTAGTAGCATGAACCTGCATTGCTGGTGTTAAAACTAGTCCCAACAATACAAGAAATAAACTTTTTAAATTTTTTTTCATATTCTTCCTCCATTAATTTTAAATCATAAAAAAATACCAATTAAGGTATTTGTATTGAATGATAATCAAATAAATTTCCGTTTGTATCAAAAAGTGTTAGCATATAATATGTTGTTCCACAATTATCTTGATAGCTATCACAATAATATCCATAACTATTCATATATTTATCTCCCATTGCTTTACACTCATCAAATGTATTAAAATCTGCTCTAACCCAATTCATATCAAACTTTTTCGGTACACAAGACGGATTTTTATCCTGAGTTGCTGAAGAACTAATATTATTGCTAGAATTATTAGAAACGTTTGAATTATCATTATTTTTTTTAGAATTTTCCGTTTCACTTTTTATATTATTATTTGAAGAATTATTATTACTATTAGATTTCACAGTTGCACTATCATTAGATGGCTTATTTTCATCAGCTTTTGAAGTGTTATTAGAATTGTTATTTTCTAATGCTTTATCTTCTTTATTATCATCAGTTTTTTCGTCTTCAATAGTGTCAACATTTTTAGAAACATTTTGTTTTTCTTTCAAATTAATTTTCTCATTTACATTATTGTTTTCTTTATAAAATAATGATTTTAAAGTATATCCAATAGTAAAGATAATCAAACATAATATAATAAGTTTTAACGCCTTTTTAAATTTTTTGCTCATAGTTATATTACCTCCTTTGTAACATTTGTATATAAGCGTTTTTAATGCATTATATAAAGGATTTCCTATAAACTATTTATCGCTCAAAAAATGAAATTTTGCAATAGTTTTTTATTCAAAAACTATGGTATATTCAATTTTGTTTTCAAAATATACATAAATACGCTCCTTTCAACAATCATTTTGCTTTTTTTATGGAGAGTAATAACTCCAATAATTATTCACACCTACCAGAAACTATACAAACACAAATAATAAATAATAAAATTAAAAACAATAAAATCATCCCGATTATTACTAAAAATATCTTCATAATATTTCCTCTTTCATCACTTCAACGCTATAAAAAAGAGCTGTCTTTATAAAACAACTCTTCTTCCTAGAATATATATTAGATTTATCTAACGATAATCTTTCTGCGACTTCCTCATCGCTATGACTTGATAAAATAGATAAATCAAATATCTTCTTTTCATCATCTGTCATTCTTAATTTTAACTTTTTAAAAGAAATTTCAAAATCATCTAAACATTTTTTATATTCCGCTATCTTTATTGCATTTGTTGATGTTTTATCACTAATTTGCGATGAAAAAACACCAAGGTTATCATTTGCTAAAGAACAATTATAAGATTCTAATATTGCATTTATTCTTTCTGAATATAAACGGTATTTAGAAAAAAAATCTAAAACTGCTAATCTTGTTTTTGGATAATCAAAAGCATTAATAATTTCTTGATTTAAAATTTTGGGTTTACCAACCTTTGGCATAAATATCTACTCTCCTTCTTTAATGAATAAAAAAAAACAAAACTTAATTTGCTCTTCAAAATATTTACCCATTCAGTTGAAACAAGTTCTGTATCTACCTAAACTTATTCCACTTTACTACATTTTAACACTTGACAATCCCAATGTCAGTAGCAACTTTAGTTGTAATTTTAGTTGTATTTTCAGTTGTGCAGTTTGAAATAAATTCCTTTAGTTACATGCTTTTATAGTAAAAATAAAATCGTGTTTAAATCTCAAAGTAATTCTTCAAAAAATTTTTTTATTCAAAAAAAACAACTAGCCAACCAGACTAATTGTTGAAGTAACTACATTTTCCTCGTAGCCATTTACTAATTCAAAACACAAAGCAACCTTTAAATAACAACTCTTTTTTATTCGATAGTATGTTTTGTCGGTTTTACAAATTCTATCCTTTACTACTTTATCAGACAATCTATTTATAATACAGTCATTATAAATTCTTTTCTCATCATCTGTAAATTCGCCCAACATCAATTCGACTTTTCTATCAAACAAATCAATAAATTCCTCTATTTCTTGTTTTAACTTAAAAGTTTGTTGTGTTGGATCAGATTTCCTATGATAACTCAAATCTTCTTCTCTGAAAAATAATGATTTCTTTAACGCACTATCATAAATGTTCCTTGATAAAAACCTCTTGTAATTATAATCATCATATAAATCATGAACTAATCTGACAAGAAACTTAGTATTATAATTTTTAAGATACACATTTTTTAATAATGCTCTCATAATATGAATTTACCTCCCATCTAAAAGAAATACTGCTTTGAGTTCTAGTAATATCTTCTAAACTACCGCAAATAAATTCAAATGTAACACATCACCAAAACCCCTTAATTCACATAATAATGTAATTAATTGCCTCCTATCTTACATTATTTTCCTGAAAAGTCAAGACTTTTTGTTGCATTTTTGCATTTATATTTGCATTTTTGCAACTGAATAGGTAAAAAAATAGAGCTTTCTTTTAAAGTTCGCCCTATTTATAACAATTATAGCAAAGAGTTATGGTATTTGTTATGGACAAAAAACTGGTATTTTTTATGTCATTTTACTGGTAGTAATACTGATACTTTATCCAAAAATACGTTTGAAAATACTTACTTTTTCATTACTATCAAATTTATCACAATAGCAAATGTTTATTATATCTTCACTAGTATTCTTTTCTACCAAATTAGATAGTTTGTCAAAATACTTATTAGCGGCGTTATTGGTTTTAAATTTTTTCAATAACATTTGTGGAATTGGTTTATTCTTATATACAATTAAAATGTATACTAAAAGTTCATTATAATTCACATTTGGTTGTACTTTCATCACAGAATAACGAACAAAACCTTTTTCTAAATCTTTTGTATTAACAACTTTACCATCATCAAAATAAAATAATTCAGGTCTCTTTTTCTTCTCACTTGATATTAATTTATATAATTTTTTTAACTTTTTATCCATTAATTTTTCCACCTTTTCTTTATCTAATTTATTTAATAAAGATATATATAACCCATTTTGAATAAATGCTTTATCTAAATCGTCATAATAAATATTTGTTATACCACCATTATCAAACTTTACTTTAACAGTTGGAATCTTACCTTCTATTAATTTTATTAATTCATTTTTATCTACTTCAATAAAACTTAATACTTCATTTTTATCAAAATCTTTGAAATCGGTTACATTTTTATCAATATCTACTGAATAATAATATTGAAATTCTTTTATCTTGTAATCACTTTTGATTGTTTTATTACATCTACGGTATTCAATAAATCTTAAATCTTTAGAATCAATATCTAACCCAGTTTCCTCTTTAATTTCTCTTATACCATCGGTAGGTGTTTCTCCAGTAATTAAATGTCCCCCAACAGTGATTTCCAATAAAGCCTTTTTATGAATTCCATTATGACTTGGATTTTTTACTTGCATAAAAACTTTATTGGTTTTGCTATTAAAAATTAAACATCCAAATACACGGTGCCAATACCCTAATCTATGAGCTTCGTTTTTTTCACAGTAGCCAAGATAATCTTCGTTTTCATCATAGATATCAATATATTCTTGTCTATTTACTTCACCTTTTCTAAATCTTTCTAAAAAGCCATTAGCATCATCACACATCAAACTAAATTCTTTAATCAAATTTAATTTATGTTTTTTACCAATATTGTAAGTTATAATAAATAGTTTAAATATTCTATCTTTTATAAAGTCATAACTTGTTTCAAAACCAACTCTATTTTTTTTAAATCTCGCACTATTATTTTCCATAATAACTTCAGCAAGTTGTCCCATTAAAATAGATAAGCCATTTACATTACTAGATTTATAATCTTTCAAATTTTCAATTTCATACATATCAATATTCATTATTCTAGCAAGATTAATTAACTGTAACAAAACATCAGCAAGCTCATCACCAAGATTATTTATAACTCTTTTGTTTTCTTTAACATCATTATCTTGATCTAATACTGTATAAACATGTCCTACTTGAACTAATAACTCTTGAACATAATCACTAGCTTCCCATTTTTTAGATTTAGTAATGTCGAAATCACTTACAAGTTTCAAGGCATGGTCATAATGAGTATTGAGAAATTTTAATATATCTTTCATTACCTTTCACCACCCTTTAATACTAATGGTTTAGCCCCATTCAAAGATGAATTATAAGTGTTTTTCACTATATTATTAGTAGAAATATATACCTTAACCCCTAATTTATAAGATAAGTAAGAAGCATCACTTATCTTCAAATCTATATTCTTTAGTTCTAAACTACCATATTCATCAAAAATATATTCAACATTAGTAATATCAAAATCTAATTTTTCTAATAATTTTTTACATCTAGATATTATTAGTTCTCTATTTAATTGTTGATGAGCTAGGCAACATCTTTCTCTTTGTTCTTCACTACAATGATTATAGTTTTGACATTCAAAACTTCCATAATATTGTGTTGAGGATCTTTTAAGTTTTGTATTTAAGCCACAAGTATTTGTTTGAAATATTTGTTGCTTATGAGAGTAATTATCGTTAAAATAATTCCAAGCATTTTCAGGCCATACACAGTTAGCCTTTAAACACTTGTCTTTATTTTTCTTAATTTCATCCCAACATTCTATCTTATCAATAAAAGTTTCAATTAATGCCAAGCCTGTCGTTACTGATATATCAGTATATTGATTAACATAATCAAGTATTTCTGTAATTCTCTTTGAATCTGAATTTTGTGGTAAAAACGGTCTATAATAATGAATTACATCTATTCCATTTTCACTCAATTTCTTAAAGTTATCTCTTAAAATATCTTCACTTATTCGTGGTTCTATTTCTTTTCCTAGTCCAGAATAACTAATATAGAACACTATATTTTGATTATTTTCTTTTATTTTTTTAGCACGAGTTATCATTTCTTCTGGAATTTTACATTTTGTTATAATTATTAAGTCATTTTTAATATTATGCTTTTCAATTTCATCTAGTAATTCCAATAAATACTTAAAGTTTTTAGGATTTACAAAAACATCAGTGTTTGGCAATAAACATAACGGAATATCTTTATCATAATATTTATAATCTAATAGTGTTTCTACTGCCTCTTTAGGTGTTGCTAATTGTTTTGGAAAACAATTATTATCACCTGTCGCTTGCAATAAACAATATTTGCATCCATTTGGGCAACCAAGAATTGAATTGATGGCTAGCCAACTAGAGTGCATTTCTACAACTGCCATAAAATTCCTCCTTTTGTGCAACTATACTACCACATAATGTCAAAAATAGTGCAAGTCAATTTTACAACAGTAAATGCAAAAATGCCTAGCATCCATTAGGAACACTAGGCTTTGAATGACTTAGAGCTTCTAAAGTTTTCTAAGTACCACTCAATTATATTATATGTTTAATCTTGGTTTTTATTCACTGGAAACCCCATTCTACTAAGAACATCATTAATATCAATAGAATTTAAACTATGTTCCAAGTTAGATATTTCCTGATTGATTTCAGTTTTAAAATTAGTAGCATACTCTAAACTTAATAATTTTTCCATACACTTTATCATCATATATAAATTAGTTGATTTATCTTCATTTACATACTTCTTATCAATCATTTTGAACTTAATATAGTGCTTACTTTTAAAACTATAAATTCTATCCATGTGGGCACTTATATTACGAATAAATGTTAAATTTTTTAATACTTGCTTTAATATATTATCAGATAATTTAAACTTTTTAGCTATTGCTTGACGATCAGATTGTTCAAGTAATCCATAATATCTACTTAATAACCCAAATGTCAAAACTTTTGTTAAAACAAATGGAGGAATAAAACCGTATTTATCTTTATAATGAGTAATAGCACTGTGAACTTTATAGTCATCTTCAATTTGTTGATTTATTTTTAAAATAAGTTCCTTTCTGTTATCTATACTTGCTTCATTATCCAACTTTTCTTCATCTAAATAAGATTCTAAACCATAATGAAATGCCACTTGATTTGCTATTAATGCCTTTATATTTGTTTCAATTTCTAGAGTATATTTTAGAAATATATATTTTAAATTTTTATCAAATTGATATAGAGAGTAAATTTCTTCAAAAGTAACATCAGGCTTATAACAATTTTCTTTATTTGTATCTTTAAAAATATCTTTATAACTATTTACAATAGAATAATATGAGTATTTGTCTATTATAGATAAGGCTTCTTCTTTGTTTATAACTCTAACATTTTTAGATTCTAAATACTCAATTAATTCTTCATTACTTTTGTATTCTTTCATTATTAGCCTCCTAAAAAAAATGACTCAGGGCTTCTAAAGTTTCCTGAGTACCACTCGATATAAACTATATCATTTTTATTTATATTTGTCAATATCGCCTTTAAAAAATGTTAAGAATTCTTTTGATGATGGAGATAAGTTCTCACCAATATAAGAAATATTAATATTTTTCTTTATATCAATATCAAAATATTTTAAATCATTATTAACTCCCATAGTTTTTGGAATTAATGAACAACCTATGCCATTCAAAGCCAAATCAAGTGAAGAATTATAATTGGATGTTTCTATAGATAAATTCTTAGATATACTATTTTTTTCAAGAAGTTTCTCAAAATTAATTCTTTCCTCTTTACTCCTTACAGGAAGTATTAAAGGAACATTCGCTATATCACTTAGATTATTTATAATAAATTTCTTATCGTTATATCCTAGTACAAAGCTTTCTTCATAAATCTTAGAATTAACAACACCACTAGATTTTTGTAAATCTAAATTTTCATCAATAACAAAGTCTATGTTATAATGAATTAACTTTTCATAAAGTTCCTTTGAAGGAAGATTAATAATCTTAAAAGAAGTATCTGGATATTTGTCTTTAAAAGAAATAATTTTATCGTTTAACAAACTAATCTCTAAATCAGATGATATACCTATTGAAATTTTACCAGAATTTAAGTCTTTATTTTGCCTAAAACTTTTTTCAGTAAGAAAAAGTAAATTATAAGCCTTCTCATATCCTTCAAATAATAATTTTCCATCTTCAGTTAATTCAATATAATTTTTAGAATTTTTTTTAATTAATTTTGTTCCCATTAACCCTTCCAATGCTTTAATATGCCTTGAAACATTAGATTTATCTATTTTTAATTTTGACGATGCATCAGATAAATCCTTAGATTGTCCAACAATTACAAAAGTTCTTATTAAATCCAAATTCATTGACTGAGTATTTAACATACTAAATCCCCCTTTTGATGGCTTATATACTATCTTAAAAAGTCATATTTGTCAATCATTTTGATTGCAATTTTGCATTTTTTTATACTTTTTATGCAATTTTGCAACTTGATAATTGGTTATAATACTTAATCTTTATTATTCTAACTCATAAAAATGACTATCACAATGGATAATCACATTTACTATAAATTCCTAATTGTTACAGGTAAGATATCTTTTTTGGTCTCATTGTCCACTTTATATTCAATTTCAAAATACCAATCTTTAATATGATTGACTTTGTTTTTTGTAAATAATTCATTATAGCCAATATTTTCTGTTAGGCGTTTAGAGTTTAAATCATCTGATGAAACTATTAGCTCATCATTATATTTTAAACTAACAATTGCAATATCATCATTTTTAATCGACAAATCTTTTATTACTACCTTGCCAGTATTTAGATAATATTTATTGCTAGCTTTTATAAAAACAGAATTACTAAAATCAAATTTTTCACCATTAGCATTTAATAAATAAACAAAACTCCTATGTTCGTAAAAATAAAAGCCAAATGCTATTAATGCTATTAAAAGAATTGTTATTATACTACCGCCGATTAAAAATACTCTTTTTTCTCTCTTTTGGCAATATGTTAATACATCAGTTATTGAATTCATATTAACAGATTCTTTTTTTAATAGCTGTTTTTTCTTAAACATTTTTTCTCCTTTCCAAATTTTTATCCCTATTAATTTTTAAAATATTAAATTAATAGTTATTTTTATCAAAAAGAACACATAAATAGTGCTCTTATAAAAAGGTAAGTTTTGGGGTACTACTAATTACTACTATATTACTACATTTTATTATAATTCAATAGTTTTGTATTTCCATTTGTCTTTTGAGAAATTTTTGATTTCCTTACTATAATCTTTATTTTTTAATAAATAACAAAAACTAGCCAAATATAAATAAATATATAAAATTTCTAAATGAATACTATCATTAGAAACACTATTATGAATACTATAGTCTATTACATTATTAACACTTATTGGTAATGTTAATTTTCTGTTATTATGACCTATTGCTTTTAAAACCAAATCAGAAGCAACATTAACACTATCGTTCATTTCATCCATTTTTTCATCTTCGGTAAAAAATTCAAATATATCATCAATATCTCTTTGCATAATAATATATTGTACATACTCAAATTTTGTTGATTGAATAATTTCTAAATATTTATTAATTCCACATTCCAAAATCTCATTTTGCTTATCTATGGATAAATCCTTTAAATTACTCATAACATTTGCAATATCATACTTATAAACAATGGTTGTGATTATTTTTAAATCACTATTAATATTTTTTTCAATAATATTAGTATAATCTTCTATGCTTTGCTCTTTCATTATTTAACCTCTTTTCTTAAATAAACTTACCTTTTTAGCACATAAAATTCTAATTATTTACATATATTAAAGTTATAACTTACTACAGAGTGGTAATGGTATAAAAAATTTAAACTTATTACAATAATAGTATGTTATTTATGTAGGGATGTGATAATATCAAACCAAAAAAGAACGCAAGAAACATTTTAGCAAATAATATTATTTTTTTCAGATTAGAAAATGGTTGGTCTCAAGAGGATTTTGCAGATAAACTTGATACAACTGTTACATATATTTCCAGTCTAGAAAATGCTAAAAGAAATTCTCGAATTGATTATGTAGAACACATTGCTGATGTTTTAGGTATTGAAATGTATCAACTTTTCAAGCCAAGAAAGAAAATTGATAACAATAGAATCCCTAGACGCCCTAAGAATATGTAAGTATTCTTTTTTTGTGCCACTTAAATTATAACACAAAATTGACAATTTTATTGAAATTCTTTGCTCTCCGTGAGAGAGCAGTATAATCTTACCAATTCCTATAGAATTATATATAGGAGGTTATATAGTGAGAAGCACAAACGAGTTATTTAATTTAATTGGACAAAACATGAAATCCATAAGAACAAATATAGTTGGTAAATCTCAAGAAAAGATGGCAGAAGACATTGATATGAGTAGAAGTTTTATTTCACATTTAGAAAGTCCAAATGTCGATAAAGGAATTTCACTAGATACCCTATTCTTTCTTGCACAAAAATACAACATTGATATTAGAGATTTTTTTAATGGTTATGAAAAACTTATGGATTCAAAAGATAAGTAGAAATCAGCACAAATGCTGATTTTTAATTTCTATTATTTTTTTAATAATTCATATAAAATTGAATATATAACATTAACAACAATAGAATTTCCAGCCTTATGATATAAAGATGTATTAGAACATACCTTGCTAGTTTTCAAAAAACCATCATCTGAAAATCCCATTAATCTCCATGCTTCAATTGGAATAATTTTTCTTATTCTCATTGTAATACCTCACTTTCTACGACCACTTTTGCATTATCTCCAGTATTGCTTGCTGTTATTGTTGGAGAATAACCATTTTCTAATCTGAAAAAAACATTATTTCATAATCATTTATAACATTATCATTTTTTAACTTTTTGAAGGCCTTTTCTGGTGCTCCTATTCCACTAAAAAAAGTGCCAACTTTTATTGTATCATTTGTCATTATATCAATCCCCCTTTTATAATTTTTGACAAAGAAAAAAGCATAGAATTCGATTCTACACTTTATAAAGTTAATTTAAATTTATTTAAACTCTTCAATTTCATGAAACATAAATATTATCTTATCAACTATTTTATCATCATCTTCGTTACTATGAGTATAAACTCTAGCCAATACTTCTGGTGTATGTCCGAGTCTTTTAGCAACATCTTTATCAGGAATATCAAGTGATAACAAGTAAGTGGCATTTGAATGTCTTAATCCATGGACATTAACAAATACAGGACTGAATATTTTTTAACAAATACAGTGTTAAAAACTAAAAAAAATATGTTATAATTGATACATAGTAGATAAGGTAGAACGAGAATAAATTGTGGATATGGTATAAAACTTTGTGAACCCTTCAAAAGACTGATATTTTCTTAAATATTGGTCTTTTCTATCTCTCTAAATCATCATCTAGATAATCATACTCTTCTTCATCCCATAAGTTATCAACAGGATTTTTTAACTTATTTATATTGCTTATCATTGAATTCTTAAAATAACCAAACTTATTTTCTATTTCATTTCCGTCTTCATCTTTAAAGTCCCTTTTTAATACCCTAGGAATAATATAATGAATTATTGTAATTAAATCTCCAAAATCATTCCCATCATCTATTAATTGTTCAAATAATTTGTCATAATAAAAAACCTGTGAATCATCACAAGTTATATATTTGTTTTTAATTAGCTCATTAGTAAGATAATGATGGTTTAAATTATTTAAAATAGTTTTATCATCTTTATCTATTTGTTTATTAGTATTTTGTTTATTAGTATTTATTTGTATGCCCTTTTCGGCATGCCCTTTTACCGCATGCCCTTTTTGGTAATACGGATTTATATCAAAAGGCATTTCATAAATTGAATAATCATAATAAAACTTTCCCATATTATCTTGTTTTCGTGTTCTAATCAAGTATTTATTATCTTCTAACTCTTGCAATATATTTCTAATTGCTTTAATACTTTCTTTACTTATTGACTCTAACCCTTTCATGGAGTAATCCCAATCTTCTGGTAAACTTAACATAAATGAAAGTAAGCCTTTCGCTTTATAACTTAAATTTTTATCTCTTAAATGATAATTTGACATAACCGTATAATCTTTAGTTTTTTCAATTTTAAATATCGACATTTAATCTCACCTCCAATAAAAAAAGAATCATATCTCAGATTCTCTTCATTTTTTTAAATATATTATTTTTAAACACCCTAATAAATGGATCTATAAATATATCCCAATTTTTAGGATATTCATCATAGCCACCTCTTGAATATGTTTGTTCATTATTAAATAAAACATAAATATTCCATTTTATATTATAATCAAAATAATTTTTTTCTTTTAACGGTTCCCAATATAATAGCTTTGACTTATCAATTCCTTGTTGTATTTTTCTCTTTCTTGCTGGAGTTAGCATTGATTCACACTCCTTAGTAAAATAATTATGTTCAATATTATAATACGAATTATCATCATCAAATATTATTTCATATTTCCATCTATCAGAGTTAGAATCAACTATAAAAGTTAATCTTACAATATCTCCAACTATTAAATTAGAAAAATAGTAAAATGGTTTATGACAATTCATACAATATCTATCATAACTTCTTCTTTTAACAACTCTACCATCATAATCCATTGAATAATGTTGATTAGAATTAGAGAGTATTGCTGTGTTATTTCTTATTCTATTATAATTGCATCCATCAGTATATGTTGCTGATGTTGTTGGTTTTTTGCTATCAACCAATATTATTTTTAAATTATTTAAACTATTACAATAAGGACAATATACTTGCATTTTGGCTCCTCCATATCATTAAAATATAGCAATAATTCAAAATTTAATGCAGTACTTATTTTTTATAAATCCCTCTAATTCCTTTATTTATCGGCATTTATACAGTTTAGATATAGATTTTAGACTAGTCGAGTGCTATTGG
>CAKPER010000030.1 GCA_934149245.1 uncultured Bacilli bacterium
TAACATAATAATTCTTTGTCTTCTCATAATAAGTATCTCCAAAACAAGAATTAAAAACTATAGAATTAGGAAATTTTCCTTTAGAATATATATAATTTAAACTAACTTGATTTCCATCTATCTTTTTTTGATAATACTTACCATCAAGTGACTTTAAATCATTTTCTTTTATATAATTTATTACATATTCTCCCATCTGCCTATCATCATCATAGTATTTATCCCCAATATTAAAAATCTTCTTCATCAAAACTGCATTACTATAATCATTAGGTTTTAAGGTAAAGTATACACTTTCTGTTAAAGAATTTTTATCTATTTCTAACTCATATGAGTTTCCACATCCTGTCAAAAGAAATAATATTAACAGCAAATAAATTTTTCTCATTTACATCACCTTAACTTAAACTAATAGTATTGTACCAAATTTCTAACAAAAAGTCTCTACTTTTCAAAAAATTACTTCAAAATAAAAATAGCACTGTTAAGTGCTTAATTAAAAATTACCCTTTTTTGAATATTAGAATTTACTAATAAAGTAACAGCTAAAGGAGCTAACTTGATTAAATAATAATTTAATTTCATATTTGGTGGTATAATTACTACTTTATCTTTAAACATTTTATCTACAGCATATTCTACTGCATAATCAGGTGACAATAACGGAATAGAAAATTTTACATTAGCAACCCTCAGAAAATTAGTATTAAGTGGTCCTGGACAAAATACTGATACCTTAACATTACTACCATCTTGACGCAATTCTTCAGATATTGCTAAAGTTAAATTAACAATATATGACTTTGTTGCATAATAAGTAGCCATATAAGTACCTGGCATAAAGCCTGCTATAGAAGCTACATTAAGTATTCTGCCTCGATTTCTTTTCGTAAAATCTTTTAAAAACAACTTAGTTAATATATGATACGCTTTTATATTTAAATCAATCATATTCAATTCTTTTTTTAGTGAAGTTTTACTAAATTGACCACAATCTCCAAATCCAGCATTATTTATCAAAATATCAATATTTTCCTTCTTTAACTTTCTATGTAACTCATAGCAATTTTCTAAAACAGATAAATCATATTCCAAAATAGTTACTTTAGGTCTTATATTTTTATATATTTTGGATAATTCTTTTTTATTTCTAGATACAACATATAATTTACATCCCATTTCTCCAAAATACTTTCCAAAACTCTTTCCTAATCCACTACTTGCACCTGTTATTAGTACTTTAATCATAAATAAGGCTTTAACAATTCTATATTTTTCTCACCAAACTTTAATAATTCTTTAGCTAAATCAAGAATATCCTTATCAACATCCTTACTAAAACGATCAATTTTCTTACTAATATCAACATTTCCCATAGTAAAACCTTTAATTAGCATATCTGCAACTCTAGCATCACTATTATCCTTCATCATTTCCATATTCATATTAATCTTAGAAGAAATATCAGCAACTATTCCTACCTCCTTAGGTTCAATCTTATGCTTTTTTAATAACTTTGAAGCTTTTTTTGAAATATTCTCATATCCCTTTAATTCCTCTTCAACTATCTTTTTTATCTTATTATCTTTTCCATTCAATATATTTATCAAAGTAGTACAACTCTTAACTCCCATAGAAGAATTTTTATAAATAAATTCTAATAATTCATTATTTTCGTTCATTATATACCAATCCTTTCAATAGTAGTATTTTCAAATATCTAAATAATATACATTATGAATAAAGATTATATTATTTTTATACTTCTTTAAATAAAAATTATACTGTTTAAAAATAAAATAAAAAATAGTCTATTATCTTGAACTGTCTCTTCATCCAAACTTAATAAACTACCTTTAAACAACATTTTATTATTACTTTTTTCTTTTTACTCTTACTAGCTTGTTATCTATCATCTTATAATAATAATCTTCTTCCTTCTCTACAACTCTCTCTTGATGGGAAGTTCTTCTATTAGTATAATTATATCCTGAATAAACTGGTGTATCTTTTTTTTCACGAGTTTTATACAAATCTTTTGAATATTCTCTTTCTAAACTTCTAGAATTTCTTCTACTTAATTTATTATTTAAACTATTTATTTTAGAATTTGCTATTTTTTTTATTACACCATAACCTAAATTGCTAGCTATAAGATATCCACAAGTAAGTACTCCTCCCATAACACCTATTAGTGATAACCATACAAATGGAGATGATACCAACAAATCTCCTAACCATCCTATATTATCAGCAATTGCCTCTCTTATAGGACTTGAAGTTCCTAATTCAGGCAACATATTTTGTTTAGGAATTGCTATTCCAATAGGAAATCCTAAAGACATTATTGCATTAAGTAGCAATAACTTTAAAGTTCTTCCATTAGATTTTTTAGATCTATGATTTGCTTCTTCTATTAAATCCTCATAATCCTCTATTTGTTCTTCTATTTTTTCTCTTTCATTACTTCTCATAATATTTTCCCCCTGATTTTTAATAAAATAATAACTAGTACTTTTACATACTTTTTTATTAATTATCTTTTTCTTCCCTTTGAATTTCGTTGTCCATAGTAATTTTCTGCATACTCATAAATATCACTAACACCAAGATTTAAGAAAAGTTCTTGAATAGCTTTGCTATCAAGTGTAGCTGATAATTTTCTAACATCTATAGGTATTAAATTACTATTATTTGTTTTAACAAACTCATCTATACAATCTAAATATCTATATGAATCTGCAGTTTTCATACTAAATATTATATTATTTAACATAACAACTTTAATATAAATATTTAATTTTCTTCTTATATTATTACTAGGTAAATCCCCAACACGACTTTCTTCTACTATTTCATAAATATCATCTTTGTTCAAACCAGACTCTTTCACTCTTGCACGAAGATTATTATCTCTAGTTACAGAATCAATATGACCTCCCATAAATGAACGCAAATAATCATAACCCGATATATTAGGTCTCTCTTTATTAAATCCTCTAGGAAATTTCTGCATTGTAGTTAAAATTAATTCATTAAATAATTCTTCTTTTTCAGCCTTTTCATCTTTTTTATACGAAATTAATTCATTAAAATCCAAATATTTTTCGTTTTCAAATATTGCAAAATATACCTTACTATTAATATCTTCATTCTTACATACTTTAATATAATTATAATAATCATCCATATTATCACTAGATATAGCTAATTTAATTAAATTAATAATAAAATATGTATACCTTTTAGTGTTTCTAATAGTTACATCATCACAAGGAAAACTCAAATACATATAATTTGAAATAGCCTCTAAATTATTACTAAAAGTATTTATCCAATTATAAAAATTTTCTGCATTAACATCATCAACAGTAAATCTAGATTCTTTTGCCATCAATCCTATAAAATCTGCAATTAATTTTGCAACACAATAATTATAAGATCCATTACCATCAAAGGCAAAACTACATCCTTTATCACTAAATGCAAATGGATTTCCCTCAATCATTCCTTCTTTTATATAAGGATCATTATTTACAAAATTCTGAATTTTCTTAGCATCCTCTACAGTATTAACTCTAATAACAATATTATCAAAACGCATATACTTAGCTACCTTAGAATTATGAACTATATTATTTTTATTAAGAAAATCTATTATTTTATTTGTTCCTTTATAAATATGATTATAATCAAGTGGTACATAAATTTTAATACAATCTGCTCCTACATAATCTTCATAATTAATTACTTTTTTCTTAAAAAACATAAAATGTCCATCTTCATGTGTATCAAAATTATCAATATTATTAAGTTTATTTCTTAATTTTTCAAGATCAACAGAATCCATATTTTTAGCTTTTTCATCTTCATTTACATTTATTTGTTTCAAATACTCATAGACTTGTTTATATTCCAAATCTACATTATCAATTTTTACTTTTAAATACAAATCCTTTAAAATTTGATCAATTTTATTTATTTTCTTTCTATCAATCATCTTAATCCCCCTTAAATTTTTTCATAATATAAGAGAGCAAATCTCTCTTATATTACATATTAATATTCGCTCTCATTTTCTGCTGTATCAATTCAGTTACTGTAACAGCCATTTCATCATCTACATCTTTTACTACTAATTCGCCATCTTTAAATGAAACTTCCATAAGAACTAACTCATCTTTTTGTACTTCATCTTTTTCTAGATCGCATTTTGCCCCTAAAATATATTTTTTATTTTGATAATCAAGTTCTTCTATAACATATATATTATCTTGATTACCTATTTCAATTACTTTATCTTTCATGAAATTCCCCTTTTATCTTTTTCTTCCTTGATTTAATATATCACTTTCTTTTAACCAAGCTAAAGCTTCTTTAGTTTTGTTATCTTTTACTAATACCATTTTTTCGCCATCAACTATTTTACTTTTTCCAATTATTACATCATTAGTAAAATCTTTATCTAAATGAACTCTTCTATCCATTGTACTACTATCATATCCATAACCATCAGCTACTTTTCTAATATTCCATCTATCACCTTTTTGTAAACTAGTAACTATGTTTTCAGGTTCATCACCTACTCCAGTTGGATCATGTACTATGCCATCAGTTGCAGGTGTCTTATCTGTAGCAGGTATTTTATCCGTAGCAGTTGTTCCATCTGGAGTATGATGTGGTTTAGAATTATCACCACCAGCTGTTTTATCTAAATTTGGCTTATGAATTTTATTTGCAATAGTACCTGCTGTATATCCAAGTGTAAATCCATTAAATGCCCACTTAACATAAGATGACTTGATAAATTTATTTATTCTTGGAAATTTTTCTTTAGCTACATTAATAACTTTAGTGATTTTGTTATCTTTACCAGCTAATGAATGTGAAGCAATTCTAGTAGCTATTTTAACAGCCTGTATTCCATAAGTTACTACAAGTCCTGCTGGAAATGGTACTGCATAACCTAAAACTGCACCAAAAGCAAATCCAGCTACACCAGCCAATGCTTTTAAGTAAGTTTTTTTATCTTTTTCGATTTTTGCAACACCTAATTCATCAGCATCTGGCTCTTCCCCAGCACCACGTTGACCATCATTAGTTTGATTATCTTTTCTATCTTTTTCTTTATCTACTAATGATTCTAAAGCCTTAATATATCTTTCTTTTTCTTCATCACTCAAATCCAAAATTTCTTGAACACTATCATTATTTAAAACTTTTCTAAATTTTTTAACATCTTTATCAGTTATATTATTACCATCTTTTATTTTTTCTGATAATTTAGCCAACTCATATGCTGCTTTATCTAAATTAAATTTTTTAGTTCCCTTCACGTTATCTAATTCATCATCTATTTTTTTTATAGCCTCATCAATAAAACTAACTAAATCTTTATGAAGAGCTTCTTCTTTAAATCCATCAATAATATCTTTAAATTCATCTTTATTAATTTCAAGATCCTTAGCATGTTCATTCTCAAGACTTTTGATAAATTGAATTGCTTTGCTTATTGTTTCAATATCCCTAGCTTCTAATTCATTCTTAACAGCTCTTTCTCTTAAATCACCTAAATCACTCTTGAAACTCAATGCAGTATCATAAGCCTCTTGATTATTAGCCATCATTTCAGTATTATTGCTAATATTTTCCAAATCAATCATCATTGCATCTATTAAACCTACAAGTTGAGCATTACTTTCATTATCATGTTTCAATGATTTATCAATTTCCTCTATTATTTTCTTGTTCTCTTCTGTAAGAACATTTGAATTAGTTATATTTTCTTCTACAAACTTAAAGATATCTTTCAAATTCTTCAAATCATTTAAATCAAGATCTTCGCTTTTAATTTTTTGTTTCAATTGTTCTAAAGTAATTATTCCACCCATAGCATCACTCAACTTTGAAGCATCATCAGGACTATTAAAGAAATTATTTAGTTCACCTAACAAATCCTCAATTAACTTGCTAATTTGCTCATTAGATACAGAGTTTATAGTTTTAGAATCTGATTGTTCATCTTTCGAGTTATCATCTTCCTTCTTTTCTGAACTAGCATGTTTAGAAAAATCATTCTTTATATCATTAACAAAATTTTCATCTGATACAATTTCATTCACTAATTCTGGATAATCATCAATTATCTTTTGAAAATTAGCTACATCTCTATCACTGAATTTCTTGTTTTCAGCCAAACATTCTAAATAAAAACCTAATCTAAATTTATTTGTCTCAAGTTTTGCTTTATCGGTAACATTACTAGGTTGTTCTTGATTCTCTAACTTTTCTTTTAGCTTTTTTATAAAATCAATTAATTCAATGTTTTCATTATCTGTACTTTTAAATGAACCAGATGTTTTACTTTCCTTATTTGCAATATCAATATTTTTTATAGCGTCTACAATACTATTCATCCAAGTTTCATTATAATAATCACACCCTACACTAGAATTAAGCTTATTTATAAGGTATTCATTTTCTGATTCAGTTAAATCATTATCATTCTTAACCTTCAAACATATGTCTTCAAACTTACTATCCTTTAAACAGTCAATCAATGCATTTCTTAAGTCATTCTCAAGCAAACCATTTCCTAATTCTGAAATAATTTTTCCACGCAACAATCTCCATTCATCACTAACATCATTATGTACATGTACATCTGGAATATCTGAAATGTTATCTAGTATATTTAATTTATCTATATAGTTATATAGTTTATTTTTCCTTAAAAACATAGGTACTTTTATTTTCTCAATATCAGTCAATAATCCACAATTATCAAGTATAAATCTAATTCGAATCATTTCAGTCAAAGCTTTTTCCAGCTCATTAGTTTCTTTTTCAGAAATATTATCAACGTTCTCCAAATTATTCTTTGACAAAGTTAACTCATCAACATATTTTTTTAATTCCTTTAGTTCATGATCCAATTTTTCTTCATTACCTTTAAATTCTTTTGGAACAATCTCGGAATAGGTTTCATAAAATTCCTCAAGTTGTTTTATTTTACTATCTAAATTAACAACTTTAAAATATTCTTCTATTATTTCTTTTGTTAATATTTCTTTTTTCTCATCACGTACAGATGAATATTTATTTTCTTCCTCTTCTTTTTCAGTTGACTCCCCCTTTTCTTCATTTATGATAGATTCAACTTGCTCCATGTTTAAATTACTTTTTGAATCTAATTTTTTTTCTTTTGATCCAATTTCTGAATCCAATTTTTTCTCGTTATCTAATTGAACTGACTTAAATGATTGCAAATTACTACCTTGCAATAATGAATTAATCTCCTTTTCAATTTCGTTATTATTTTTCTGAAGATCTCTAATTTGAGTTATTAAACTATTTAAATTTTCAGTTTCACCACGACCTTCTATAGATAAAATTCTTCTACTTTGCTTTGAAAGCAACTCATTTAGTCTGTCTGAAGATAACTGCATAGAATCAATTTTTTTTCTTAACTCATATAATTTAGTTTTTTCTTTATTTGCCTCTATCAACAATTCCTTTCTACCCATTTGATAAAAATTTTTACCATTATTTTTATTCAGTTCTTCGTCCAAATAAACATTAGTAACATTATCTAAGCTACTGTCATTAACTGATGCGTAACTTTGAAAATGTGAGGCATCAACACCATGTTTGTTACCAGAATTAGCCAATACCTCGTGATCCTCGGTTCTTTCTATTTTTTCCATATTGTTTTTTTCTAAAAAATCATTAATTTTATCAATATCATAAAGTGGTTTAGCCAATGTGTTATCTTTACCATTACGATAATTAGGCATATATTTACGCCAATAATCATTTATTTCAATTACTTTATTTATAATTTCAGAAACTTCCTCTTTTGACAAATCTTTAGCTGCAGAAATTTCATTCCAACGATTACCATTTTCTTTCAATGTTTCCAAATATGTAATATCATTATGAAATTTTTCAAAAACATCTGACACATCTGATAGTTCTCCTTCATTAAATGCTTTCTCTTGGGCCTTCCATACTAAATTATATATTTTTTCTACATTTAATCCATCATTTAACAATTTTAATAATTCGTTACATACATCCTTTTTTAACATATTATTTTCCATTTTCATTCCCCCTATTCATCAGCTATTAAGCTTTCAATTTGTCCTTTCAAACTACTTTTAAACTTTGGTAAAAGTTCATTAATAAAATCTGTATTTGTTATCTTTAATAACTTATCGTCCTTTATAGTAAAAACATAAAACTCTTCCGTTGGCTTTTTTGTTTCTGATGTTACTTTGTTTACAAAAAAGTAACTCTTATCATTATAAGTAATTTTATCTAATGTTATGTACTTATCTCCGTTATTTAATGTAATTAAATCTCCAACTTCTAACTTCACTAAACATCACTCCTTTTTCCTTTAAATTGTACATATGATAGCACACAATTAACTGATTGTCAACTAATATGTTATATTTTGCAAATAAAATAAAGGAAACTAAACATTTTCATTCAGTTTCCGATATTCTTTTATAAATTTATTATACAATTCATCACATTTTTCTTTATCCATCTCAGGCATTTCCTTATATGGATTATTAATACCTAGTTTTACATATTTTTCACTTCCTAATTTATGATATGGAAGAAAATCGACTCTCTCTATATTTTTAATTTTACTTAGTACACCAATTAAACTATTTATATATTCCATATTATCCATAAGTCCTGGTACTATTACTTGTCTTATCCAAACTTTGGTATTACTTTTGTTTAAAACTTTAATAAATTCTAGACTATCTTCGATAGAATGTCCGGTTAGTTCTTTATATTCTATAGGATTAGTATGTTTAATATCTAACAAAACTAAATCAACATACTTTAAAACCTCTTCATAATCACCATTTCCTACTCCAGCTGTATCTAATGCTACATGAATATTTTCTTTTTTTAATATTTTACATACTTCTATTATAAACTTACTTTGAAGTAGGGGCTCTCCCCCCGAAAATGTTACACCACCATTATTTCTTTGAAAATAATTTTTATTTCTTAATATTCTTTCAGCTAACTCACTAGGTGTATAATTATATTTTCCCAAATGCCACATTTCAGGATTATGGCAATATTTACATCTTAATTTGCACCCTGTTAAAAATACTACTGTTCTAATTCCTGGACCATCTACTAATCCAAATGTTTCTATTGAATCTACTGAACCTTTTATCATTTTACATCTTTTCGTGGAATGTTCTTGATATTACTTCTTCTTGTTGTTTTCTAGTTAATCTATTAAATCTTACAGAGTAACCTGATACTCTTATTGTTAATAGTGGATATTTATCTGGATTATTCATAGCATCTATTAAGGTTTCTCTTTTTAATACATTTACATTTAAGTGATGTGCTCCTTGTGTAAAGTATCCATCCATTAATCCCACTAAATTCTCAACTCTAGAATCATCATCTTGTCCTAAAGCACTTGGAACAATTGAGAATGTATTAGATATTCCATCTTTACAACATGAAGCATAATTTAATTTTGCTACTGAGTTTAAGCTTGCTATTGCTCCATTAGAATCTCTTCCATGCATTGGATTTGCTCCTGGGGCAAAAGGAACTCCAGCACTTCTTCCATCAGGTGTTGCACCTGTTTTTGAACCATATACAACATTAGATGTAATTGTCAAAACTGACATTGTTGCCTCAGCATCACGATAACACTTATGACTCTTTAACTCACTAAATATTTTCTCTAATATTTCTTCAGCTATATTATCAACTCTATCATCATCATTACCATATTTTGGATAATCGCCTTCAATTACAAAATCGGTTGTTATTCCATCTTCATTTCTTATTGGTTTTACCTTAGCATATTTTATTGCTGACAAACTATCTGCTGCTACTGATAAACCTGCTACTCCATAAGCCATATATCTATGAACATTTGTATCATGTAAAGCCATTTGTCCTGCTTCATAAGCATATTTATCATGCATATAATGAATTATATTCATAGCATCACTATAAATTTCTGCAACTTTCTCTAACACCTTAAAATATGATGCTTTTACTTTCTCATAATCTAATACTTCATCAGTCATTTTATCTATACCTTTTATAACTAACTGATTCTTTACCTCATCTACACCACCATTTATTGAATATAATAATGATTTAGCTAAATTACAACGAGCTCCAAAGAATTGCATATCCTTACCAACACGCATTGCAGATACACAACATGCTATAGCATAATCATCACCATAAATAGGGCGCATTAAGTCATCACTTTCATACTGAATAGCATCTGTTTCAATACTCATCTTAGCACAATATCTCTTCCAATTATCTGGTAATTTAGTACTCCATAGAACTGTCATATTAGGTTCTGGAGCTGTATCCAAATTTGTTAAAGTATGAAGAATACGATATGATGTTCTAGTTACTAAACTCTCTCCTGGTGTACCTTTTTCATCACTAGCAATCATACCACCTAATGAACAAGTTACCCAAGTTGGATCACCAGAAAACAATTCATCATATTCTGGAGTTCTAAGATGTCTTGCAATTCTTAATTTTATTATAAACTGATCAATTAACTCTTGAGCCTCTTTCTCATTTAATAAACCATTTTTTATATCTCTTTCAATAAAGATATCAAGAAAAGCATCTACTCTACCTAAACTCATAGCAGCACCATTATTTTCTTTTATTGCTGCTAAATATCCAAAATAAGTCCATTGAACTGCCTCTTTAGCATTTTGGGCTGGAACACTAATATCAAATCCATATCTAGCAGCCATTTTCTTAATTTCATCTAAAGCTCTATATTGCATTGATATTTCTTCACGTTCTCTTATTAATTTATCTGTCATTCTACCAAGTTTTTTATCCCAATCATGCTTTTTTTGTTCCATCAAATAATCTATTCCATATAATGCTATACGACGATAATCACCTATTATTCTTCCACGACCATAAGCATCAGGAAGACCTGTTAACAATCCTACATGTCTAGCTGCTCTAATATCTGCGGTATAGGCATCAAATACACCTTGATTATGACTTTTTCTAAATTCATTAAAATATTTATCTACAGTAGGATTTAACGTATAACCATACGCTTCCAACTCTTGATATACCATACGTATTCCACCATATGGATTTACCATTCTCTTTAATGGAGCATCAGTTTGAAGTCCTACAATTACCTCATTATTCTTATCAATATAACCTGATTCAAAATTATTAATACCAGACATATGATCTACATCTATATCTAAAACATGTTTTTTTAATTCTTCTTTTAAAAGTTCCGTACACTTTCCCCAAACTTTATCAGTTTTATCAGTAGTTGATTCTAGAAAAGATTCATCACCATCATACTTAGTATAATTATTTTTTATAAAGTCTTTGACATCTATTCTATTACACCAATCTCCTCCCTTAAAACCTTTCCATTGTTCTTTCATTTTATCAATCCTCCTACTATTTTATTTTAACACAAAAGAAAAAAAATATTAACTTTAAAACTAAATGTTAATATTTTTGACATATAATTTTACATTTAAATATTTAAATACTTAGAAATTATCCCAATATCTTTTTTTAATTCCTCTATCAATTCATCATAATGCATATTTACATACTCTTCATCACCAGCTTGACTTTTTAATTGATGCTCCAAAGCCATATCAGCTAATTTTTTTAATCCTAAATATTTAGCATCACTTTTTAGAGCATGTACCTCTATAGAATAATTATTCAAATCATTATTAGTTTTAGCATTCTCTATTTTTTCTAACTTTTCCTCCGATAAATCATAAAAATCTTTTAAGGTTTCATTATACATCTCTAAATCTCCTAGTATCTCTATACTAGCATCAACATCTATATCATTATCTTTTAAAATATTTATATCCATTCTATCACACCTTTCGTATTATAAGAATATCACAAATAAAAGCAAAATTAAATATTTGTCCTTATATTTACTCATTTTTTTGCTATTTATAGTATAAATATAACATTGTTACAAAATATTAACTATCAGCTACCGCTTTTTTTTATTTTTTTCTTGAATTTACTTGACAACCCATAATATTATTGATATAATTTTAACTGTCGATGGGGAATTAGCTCAGCTGGCTAGAGCACTTGCCTTGCACGCAAGGGGTCAAGGGTTCGAATCCCTTATTCTCCACCATTTTTTTATTTTCGGGAAGTAGCTTAGCTTGGTAGAGCGCTTGGTTTGGGACCAAGAGGTCGCAGGTTCAAATCCTGTCTTCCCGACCATGATAGATTACATAGCCTACTAAGCAGGCTTTTTATTTTGCACGTAACAATACGTGTTTTTTTATTTCAAATATTTTTTATAATCTAAATATTTATTATTTTTTTTAAAAGCCACATAAAGATAATCATCACAAGCTACACCTATATATTCACCTTCTTGCACTTTATCATACAATTTTAATTTAGAATTACAAACATCATTATATTCTATATCTATATTTTCCTTATTTTTTATAATATATTTTTTATTTTTATCTATATATGTAACTATACCATCATACATATTCAAAACAGGATACTGCTTTTCTACTTTTACCCTAACTCCATTTTTATATTCTTCAACACTAGTATATTTTTGTTTTTCTTTAAATACAGCCTTTGATTCAATATTCTTTTTATCATCAATATAACTTATCCCCCCTAAATATTTTTCATAAAATTCTATTATTTTATAAAAATTTATATTATCTTCATACAAATAATAATGTATTTTTTCTCTATAGCGATAATTTTTTTTACTAAAAATTCCTAATACCAAAAATATTATAGTACACATGAATACTTTTAAAAAAAACTTATATATTTTATTCATCACTTAATACTATTATTTAATAACTTAGTTATGATTAAACTATTGTTATTTGGTTCTTCGAATTTCGGTGGACCTAGAAAAAATTAGTTCAAAATAATTGAGCTAATTTTTTTGATAAATAAAAAGATATTGATACACTTCTTTAGTAAAATGTTTATATAACAAAAAAATACAAAGTACAATATTTCAAAGTATACCTAACTAAATTAAGCCAGGTCCATCGAATTTCGAAGAACCTGTTATTTTATAAAATTATATGTTATACTTGCCTTAAGCTATAAAAGAAAGGAAGGAAAATTCGTGAAAAAATTTTTTGTGCGAGATGAAAGTTTCATATGTGAACATTGTCATAAAAAAGTAGAAAAACTTGGATATACATCAAGAGATCACTGCCCTTACTGTCTTTATTCTAAACATGTTGACATTACTCCAGGTGATAGAGCAAATACATGCTGTGGATTATTAAAACCCATTGAAATAGAAAAATTTAAAAATACATTTAAAATTATTTATAAATGTGAAAAATGTGGAAAAAAACATAAAAACATCATCGCTAAGGATGATGAATTTAATGAAATAATAAATTTAAGTAAACCTAAGTTCTAGGGCTTTAAAAAAGTTATAAATATATGGCATCAGCATAACAAAAATACACAATATAAAGATAATAAAAATAATTACTTTAAATTCTCTTGAGTGAAGTATTGAAGACAAAAAATTTTCTTGCTTCACTTTTTTTTCTGCCATTACTGGTTCATATG
Source organism: uncultured Bacilli bacterium (assembly GCA_934149245.1). Lineage (GTDB taxonomy): Bacteria > Bacillota_I > Bacilli_A > RF39 > UBA660 > RUG11198. The sequence continues at coordinate 13,636 of CAKPER010000030.1, forward strand.
AATAATTAGAAAAATCTTGATTAGACATAGTTTCATAACTATTGCTTCCTATTTTAGAGTTCTCCGTACTAGCTTGATTACTATTATATAAATTATTTAAAAATTCTGGCTTTTCTTCTTGGACCTCACTAGCATAATTGTTTTGACCTAAATCTTTTACATTAATACCTGTTACACTATTAACATTTATCTGAGGATTTTCCAAAGCAGTATTTAAATTAGATGTAGCTTTATATGGATTTACTTTTGTATCATCGCCATTAAAATTATTATCATTCATATTTTTATCCCCTTCTATATTAAATTTATTTATTATTTGCAAACATACTTGATATATCAAATGGTTGTGCCCCATCTGATGTGGTTATATTACTATCACTATCCGTAGCTGAACCAAAAGAAGCAACAGCACTTTGATTAATAGAATTTAACGTTACTGGTGCAGATTGATTCATTATTGTTGGTTCTATGCCTGATTGTTCCATTACTGGAGCTTGATTCATCATTGCTGGCTCTACACTTGGTTGTTCCACTACTGGAGCCTGATTTACCATTGTTGGTTCTATACTTGGCTGTTCCATCACTGGAGCCTGATTTACCATTGTTGGTTCTACACTTGGTTGTTCCATTACTGGAGTTGGATTTACCATTGCTGGCTCTACACTTGGCTGTTCCATCACTGGAGCCTGATTTACCATTGTTGGTTCTACACTTGGCTGTTCCATTACTGGAGTTGGATTTACTATTGGTGGTTCTTCAGTTGGTTGTTCCATTACTGGAGCCTGATTTGCCATTGTTGGTTCCATACTTGATTGTTCCATTACTGGAGTTGGATTTACCATTGTTGGTTCTACACTTGGTTGTTCCATTACTGGAGTTGGATTTACCATTGTTGGTTCTATACTTGGCTGTTCCATCACTGGAGCCTGATTTGCCATTGTTGGTTCCATACTTGATTGTTCCATTGCTGGAGTTGGATTTACCATTGTTGGTTCTATACTTGGTTGTTCCATTACTGGAGCCTGATTTACCATTGTTGATTCTATACTTGGTTGTTCCATTACTGGAGTTGGAT
>CAKPER010000031.1 GCA_934149245.1 uncultured Bacilli bacterium
ATTGAAAAGTTTTATAAAAATTTTATTCATAAGAAAACCCTTAGAAAAAATCTAGGGTTTGTCTACACTCTGAAAAAGAAGATTTTTTTATAATCTTCTTTTTGTATACTTTTTAGGCTCCAATTCGTTCAAGTTTTCAGCATCATCTACATCAACTTCTCTTGCATCAGCATCTATAATTTGTTGTTGATTATTATTAGAATTATTATTTCCAAGTCTACCACTAATTTGTTGCAATAACATTTCAGCTCCAGATAATTGTTGACCTGATGTATTAACAAATACTTGTGCTCCTGGAGTTCTAGCTAGCCACATATTAGTATACATCTTAACAAATTCTAGTAATTCTTGTCCACTATAACCATATTTCATCCCTTGTGCTAAAGCTTCATCCATAATTTGTCTATCAGTCTCAGACTCAAATTTCTTTATTTTTCTATTATATTCTGCTGTCTTAACCCCTTCTTTAGCAACTTCAGTTTTCATTCTAGCTTCTTCTATTTCTTTAGGCAAGCTTGAATTTTTAAAATAGAAATCCAAAATTTCCAAACCACATTTAGCTGCAAATTCATTCAATATTCCAGTAGGATCAATTTCATTTAATCCTATTTTCTGTCTCTGCTTAATATAATTAACATCTTTCTTCGCAACCCATCCGCTTATAACACTTATCATTAAATCTTTTAACTCATCTAGTGGATTATTTGAGTAAAATAAATATCTCATAGGATTAACTATTCTTAATCTTATCGCTGGATCCAATTCTATATCACACCCAGAATTTTCAACATCTGTATGGAATCTAAATCCACCAACATCATTTGAATCAGGACTATAATCTATACTAGTAGCATTAACCGGTACCAAAATAGATTTAGAAAACAACGGATTAACATAATGTAGACCTGGTCCCAAAAGAACATAATTATCTAAATCTGTTCCAGGATTTACCCTATCTATTACTAATAATTTAGCATTTGAAGGTACATTTACTAATCCTTTCTGTAATTGATACCAATTTGGTCCAAATGTAGTATAGGGTTTTTCATCAGCCCCATCTGGTATAAATGGTTTAAAAGCATTTGTCTTTTCTTGCAATTTAGGTTTTCTATCCATAACTTAATTCCCCCTTAAATTTATTGGTTTATATAATATCACTCAATAGTTAATTTGTCAATATATTTTCACTAATTTTCTGCTATTTTTATTGCTTTATGCAAAAATAACCCTAATAACTTTGTAATTACTTCTTGATCTTCAACTAAAACTAAATATTCATTATCTTCTAACTCAAAAAAACAATAATCATTATCCAACATTTCCTCATCACTACCAGTATATTCTACTGCATAAAAATAAGTAATTCCATCTAATTCATTTTTATCTATCAAAAAATATTCCTTATTATTATCTAATGTTACAATATCATTAATGCCAAAACTCATCTTCTACCCCTTCTTCCTTTATTTTCTTCCTTATTATTATTTTCACTCTTATCTTTAGCTTTTTCCATAGTCTTTTTAATTAATTTTTTATCTCTATAAAAGAAAGCTTTCTTTAGTAATGCTCCTCCTGATAGTAACATAAATGCTGTTACTCCTAACTGAGGTATTGATACCAAATCAGCCCCCCAATTTATCATTAATGAAATAGTATTAAATACTCTTTTTGCCCCCCAAACTCCTAAAGCAATTCCTCCAAGAGCTAAGCCACTTCTCTTAGCATTTACTACTTTATAACGTTTTCTAATTTCAGCATTTTTTTGTTTATTATTATTAGAATTATTAGTTTTATTTGTTCCATGATTAGTCTGACTATTATTAGAAGAATTGGTATGATTACTATTATTTTGTTGTCTCTTTTCATTACTTACCTGCTTATTAGCTTTTTCTTCAACATCATAATTAAAGCTATTTTCTAATTCTTTAACAACAAGGTTCACTAAATCCATTACATCTTTATCTGCTATCTTTCCAGCATTATAATTTGTAAGACAATCTTTTAAGCTCTTTAATAAAATTTCTAATAATCCTTCATAACCAACATTTCTAGATTTTATTAAATCATAATCTTCTTCCATATAACCTATCAAAGTCTCTAAAACTAATGCTACATCATTTTTTTTATTTTTATTCTGTTGTTGCTTATTTCTTTTACTATCTTGTCTTTTTTTCATATTTTCTGAGGCATTATAAAGAAAAGTCTTATCTAACACTTCAGCAACATAATCTATTAATTCCTTAGTATCAGTATCATTAACATTACCTTTCCTATATTTATCAAGGCACCCTTCCAATTCTTTAAGTAGTATACCCAATAAACCTTCTTCATCAACATTTTTAGCTTTTATACTATCATAATCATTTTTTATACAATCTATTAAGTTTATTAGCATTACTTCTGTATCACTTTGATTTTTATCTATTTTTTCATTATCTAATTGGAAAGAATATATTGTCTCCTCAGCACTCTCTTTAACTCTTTTATACTCACTTTCTAATACATACTGTTCCATTTTATACTTATTATCCGTATATTTTGATTGTTTACTTGCTATAAGCTTTAATATTTGATCCTTTATATTTTCTAACTTACTTACATCTACTTTTTGTCTATTTTTAACTTGTTCCTTATACTTGTCAACTAATTCATTATATTTATCTTCAAGTTCTTTTACATCCCCAAGAATTTCTTTTCTTCTTCTTGCTTTTAAAATATCCAGCACTTGATCCTGAAAATCCATTACTTGCTGTTTATTAGCTTTATTAGCTTTAATATTATTTTCAAATTCTTCTAATGCAGCCAACAAGTCATCATCATTTTCAGATAACAGTTCCTTAATACCTTTCAAAAAAAACAAATTCTCTCGAATATTACTTTTTTCTTCATTGCTTTTCTTTAAAGAATTTACTAAATCTTCCATCTTTGATATTATTTCTCGTCCTTCATCTAAAGATTTAGGATTAAAAGAATCCAAAGATTTTGCATCAGCATAAAATTTATTTCTGTATTGCTTTACTTTATTATGGAATACATCAATATTCACAAACTTATCTTGTTTTTTTAACTCTTCACACTCTTTTTTTAACGATTCAAATTGTTCATTCAATTTTTTTAATATTTGATTTTGCGACGTTACACTTGCCATCTTTATACCTCCATCTTTATGATAATTATAACATTATATTTTAATTTTTCAACTAAAAGAAATAAATTTACTTATTGTTTTTAGTTCTTCCAGTACTATCTATCAACAATTTTTTTCTTAATTTCTTCTTTGACTTTTCTAATAAATGATTTATACGCCTTGGTTTTATATTTAATATTTGTTCTATTTCTTTATAAGACTTAGCATCTTGATCAAAGCCATAAAATAATTTTACTACTTCTATCTCTTCTTCTCTTAATGTACTTATTAATAAATCATTTATATCTATCTTATCAGTTTTTTCTACTAAATTAGCATATTCATCTCTATCATCAGAAACCACATCTTGTAATTTTACTCCATCACTATCAGGCAACACTTTATCTAAAGACAAACACTCTGGATACTCTATAAATTGCCTTAATAAATTAATTATTTTATAACTCCAATTATACTTATTCTTAATATCATCAATACTTGGATACACTCCATTACAAATATAAAATTCATTATAATATTTCTTTAATTTTCGTAAATTTTCCTCTTCTCCTACAGGAACTCTAACTAATCTTCCGTACCTATCATTATATCTTGTCATATAATTATTAATAACCCTCGTAGCATAACTAGAAAATTTAATACCTTTACCAACTTTATAAGTATCTATAGCTTTTACTAAACCACATATTGCAATATTAATATTATCATCTAAATATTTATAATCTACACTCCTCGTTCTAGCAACATGAATCGCTAACTTTAAATTTTTTCTTATTAGAATCTCTCTTTCTCTAAGATACAATATATAACCATTAATTAAATCATATGGTTTCTCTATAACTATTCTCTTTCTTCTAAATAAATTATACTTGTCTCTTTCTCTAAAATACTCATCTACCTCATCAGAAGTTGGTAATTTATCTTCCTTTATCAATTCAAGATAATAAGAAAGATAATAATTTATTACTTTAGCACTCATACTTTCTTTAAAAAAGCCACTTTGATAATAACATTTTAATAGATTTAATATTGCTTTTTGTTTTTTCTTTGTATCAATAGATGTCAAAACGCTACTAAAATCTATTATTTTTTCACTATCATCATTATTATTTATTATTGCATTCTTAAATTTTGATAAGAAATTATTAATCTCTGTAAACAAAAAAATTTCATCATCACGAGATAATAACTTTTCATTATCTAACTCTAGTTCTTTTATTTTATCTTCTACATTTACTTCATCATCTAAAATCATTTTTTCCAACTCCTAAGTCAACTAACTTGGTGCTTATACTAACATTCTCTTTAATAGAAGTCAAGAAAAAAAAGAATTAGCATTATACTAAAACTTTTATTTTGTTTCTAAAATTTTTGCAGTTCTAACCATTTGGTTGGAATAACCCATCTCATTATCATACCAAGCAACTACTTTATATAACTTCTTACCATCTACTTCCACCAAACTAGTTAAACTACCATCTACTAATGAACCACATGTTGTTCCAATTATATCTGATGAAACAATAGGATCTTCTGTATAATTTAATGTTTCATTAATATTCTTCTTAAAGCAATTATTTATCTCATCTACTGTTGTATCTTTTTCTAGTTCAATAACTAAATCTATTAAAGAACCATCACTAACAGGAACTCTTATAGCTCCTCCTTTAAATTTTCCTTGAAGATTTGGTAACACTTTCCCAATAGCACTAGCAGCCCCTGTTGAAGTAGGTACTATATTAGCAGCACATCCTCTACCTCTTCTTGAAGCTATTCCTTTTTTATGAGCAACATCTAATGTTACTTGATCATTAGTATAAGCATGAATAGTAGTCATATATCCTTTTACTATCTTAAAGTTATCATCTAAAACTTTTAATACCGGAGCTAGGCAATTAGTAGTACATGAAGCTGCACTTATAATTTCCTCACTACCATCTAATATATCATCATTAACATTATATACAATTGTCTTCACATCTCCTTTAGCGGGAGCTGAAATAATTACTTTTTTAGCTCCTGCCTCAATATGAGCATGTGCTTTCTCACTAGATGTAAATCTACCAGTACACTCAAAAACTACATCAATTCCCATATCAGCCCAAGGTAAATTTTTAGGTTCTGTCTCACTATAAACATCTATATGTCTACCATCAACTATTATTCCTTTATCATCATAGCTTATTTCATCACATTTATATCTTCTATGATTAGTATCATATTTTAATAAATATGCCAATTGCTCACTATCTGTTAAATCATTAATAGCAACTACTTCTAACTCTGGAATATCTTCCATTATTCTAAATACTAATCTTCCAATTCTTCCAAAGCCATTTATTGCAACTTTCTTCATCTCTATCATCCTCCTATAATTAATTTACCAAATATTTATTAATTTATCAACATTGTTAACTAAAATTGCAAAAAAGTGTAGAGAGCCTATAAAAAATACTTTCTATCTTCTCAAACTTTTTCTTAAACTTATTATCTAAATATTATTAACAAACAAAATATTTTAGAATAAACTATCTATGATTGAAGGAGGAAAAATGAAAAAGAAAGTTTTATTACTTATTTGTACTGCTATTATTGTTATTGGATGTGCTATTTTCTTCTGGCTACATCAAAATAATGATGATGATAGTAACTTAACTTCTGTCAAAGTAGCAGAAGTTGCTCATAGCATTTTCTATGCCCCACAATATTTAGCTGACTCACTTGGTTATTTTGAAGATGAAGGATTAGATGTTGAAATTAATCTTACTGCTGGTGCTGACAGTGTTATGTCTGCCGTTTTAGCAGGAGATGCTGATATTGGTTTTTGTGGCACAGAAGCAACTATATATATTGTTGATTAAGTAGAAAAAAAGAACTATTTTATCACAAATAAAATAATTCCTGATGCTACTAATAACAATAACGAAATTCCAAAAATAATTACTGGCAAATTAACAAAACCTGCATTAGTCCTTTGTGGTGTTCCATATGGATTAGTTTTCTTTAAAACTCTTACTTTTTTTTGTCCATATTGATTAGTCAATCTCTCTTCTTGTTGTTCTTCTTTTACTGTTACATCACTTTCTATTGGAACATCATCATCCATACTAGAAGAACTAGCATTATTCCCATCAAAATGATAGCCATAACTAGGAGACTGAGAAGACTGTTCATAACTTTTGCTAGTAACACCTTCTTTTTGAACATGAGCTTCTTTTATTTCACCATTATCTTTATTTATTGTATGAAACTTCCCGTCTTCTGATTTTATAATACCAGTCTCATTAGAAACACGACCATTTATATTTTTATCTTCTGCAAATCTATTAGCCTTTGCTTCTGCCATAGTATTATTTACATTTTCACTTGGATTATTAAGCTCATACTCTTTTAAATTTTTTTGCTCTATTAACTGTTTTTGAAGCATTTGAAAAATCTCTGCTTGTGTTATCATTCCAGCATTAAAAGCTCTTCTAACACTAGGATTTTCCATCATATATTTATCATACAAAATTTTTAATTCTTCTCCATTATCAAGTATTCCTAAGTTTGCTACTACCTTATTTTCACCAGCAACTTCTGTATATTTCATACCATTAGCAGCCTCTATTTGACGACTTCCATCTAACTCTCTATTTGCAGTCTCTACTACCTCTTCCTTCTTTTCTTCCTCTAGTTGATAATCACGACTTTTTTCTATATCAATATTAGTAATACCAATATTTCTAGCAGATGTAGTAATCTTTTCTTCTTCTTCCTTAGATGAAACAATAAATTTAAACCTTACACTACCTAAAGATACTCCAAGTTTACTCATTTCATTAATAAGTGCACTTAACATATTAACTATATTTTGAACATCATCTATCTTTTCTAACATAATACATACTTCATTAGAATTTATATTAACTCTATTATTATCATGCAATATAACAACAATTCTATTTATATTCCTCATACTATTATTCTTAGTTGTCCAATAAATACTAGTTTTGCCATTATTTAACTTTATTCCCTTTATATCATAACTCGCATTATCAATATTTACTATTTTATAACTCATACTACACCTATCCTTTACTCACTATTATTATTTTTCTTGTTATGCTTAAATGAAACAATATTCTTTACATTATTATCTATTAATCTTTCATTATAACCATTATAATTAGCATAATCTTCTTGTAATTCTTTCTCTTGTCCTACATCTTCAGCATCTGTTTTTATAAATGGATTATCTTCTTCCTTATAACCATAAAACTGATTATTGTTAGCATTATTTAATCTTTTATTATACTCTCTTACATCACTACCATTAATTATAGTATAATTAAGCTCTAAACTATCTGCCATTTTTTTCATTTTCGCATTTTCTTTTGCTGTAAAAATTGTTATTTTAAAAGTTAGACTACTAAACTCTTGATTTAATATTTCTAATATACTTCTTATATCATTATAATTATTATTTTCATTAAAAAAAACATAAATTTTATTTTCTTCGAGTTTGATATTCTGATAATTATCAAATATTACTTCTACTTCATTTACAAATTGATTTTGATAAGTTTCATAATAATAACATTTATTATTATTGGTACCAAATGTTAAGATATATCTATCAAAATCTTGATTACCTCTTTCCTTTTGAATATTATAACAAACCATCTTATCACCCTTTACTTGTTACACTAAGTATAACACGGGTTACTTATTTTGTAAAATATATTAACTAGAAAAATATTCTTTTTTTATGTCATCCACGTCTATTTTAATATAATAATCAAGCTTGGTAATAAAAAATTTTTTTCTATTCCAAGTTGGTTCTATTCTCTGAAATATTTTCTCATCTATACTAACACATTTAGGGCAATAATAATAATTATATAGGTTTCCTTTATACTTTTTATTAATATACTTTAAATGCTTCTTATGAATAGTACACACTATATCATAATGTCTCTTCTTACTCCTAGCTCTATCTCTTACAATATAATTAACCATATTCCAAACATCTTCTTCTACTATAGGAGGTATATTCCTAGTATCTTTATATATAACCCATTCATCTAAATCATTTACTTTTCTCTTACTTTTCTTATAATTTATTACAGTAGTCTTATTCCCACAATAATATCCCTTATATTTATAATTAGTTAAAATTCTTTTTATAGAAGTACTATAAAACTTAGTTTTATACTTATTATTTATATAACTAGCCAAACTAGTATAAGTATAGTTATTCGTTATAAAAGATGTAAATATTTCTCTAACAATAATTGCCTCTTTTTTATTTATCTTTAACTTTCCTTTATTTTTTCTATACCCTAAAATATTATTATTTCCTAACACTACTCCTCTTTTTATTGATTGATGAAGCCCAAATTTAACACTTTCTGATAATTTTCTAATTTCATCTTGGGCTATACTAGCCATTAGGGTTAATCTAAATTCACTATCACTTGCAAAGGTATTTATATTATCATTTATAAAATATACTCCTATATCATGTTCTAGGAGTATATTAGTATATTTAATACTATCTATTGTATTTCTAGCAAATCTAGATACACTTTTAGTTAAAATTAAATCATATTTATTATTTAAACCATCTATAATCATTCTTTGAAAACTATAGCGATTTTTTATATCTTTACCACTAATTCCCTCATCAATATAAGAGCCAACCTTAGTCCAAGCCCTAATATTTTTTATATAATTTTCAAAATAAGCTATTTGATTAGTTATAGACGTTGCCTGACTTTGAACCTCTGTTGATACTCTAGCATAATAAACTACTCTTAAATTAAGGTCATAAATACTTCTTCCATTTATTAATTTACTTTTAATATTCATAAATTTGCTCCTATTAGTTTTTATGATTAAAACTAACAAGGTATTCTTAATAAACATTAAAAGGATTAACTGGATAGCCTCCATTATAAGGCTCACCTATAAATAGGCAAAAATGAAGATGTGTCCCTGCATAAGGATTACTTTCTGACTTAGCTGGTATAACATATCCTGTATTTCCCATTGTTGCTATTACTTGTCCTGTTGATACATTTTCTCCAACACTAACCATTATTCTATTTAAATGCATATAAACCGTATAATAATTACCTACATTATGCTTAATTACTACATAATTACCTCTTCTTCCATTACAACTACTTCCCTGATTATTACAATTACCATTAGCTGTTATTACTGTTCCATTATTAGCTGCTAGTATATTAGAATTATATCCCTTATAAGAATAAATATCTATAGCTTTATGAGAAGAGTTAAAATAAGTTGTTATAGCATAATTTCCTTCAACTGGAAATGTCCATTTATCGTTAGTGCTATTCATCATAGTAACTTTAGCACCATCATTGTTATCAGATGGCTCTGTATTATCTTCACTATGATTAGTATTTACTGTATTAATATTATCAACAACTAAAACATTAGTTAATAATCTGTTAGTTACTATAGCATTTAATTTATTACTGTCAAAACTAATAATAACAATCATTATCATTACAGTCACACTAATTATTGATAAATTCAACTTCCACTTGAGAAAACTCACTAGCACCACCTCATTGGTTAGTTATTCTAGTATTTTTTTTACTAAAAGTCAACATCTTCTTGTTAATTTTTAGATAATTTTCTACTTCTTCAACAACATATGTATACAATAAAGGAGAAAAAGATTACCCTGTAACATTTGCTGGTCTTACTAAAAGAGATGGATCATTTATTGTTTCAAGAAATAAAAATGATAATTTCAAATTAGATGACTTAAAAGGTAAATACATAATAGGTGGCCGTAAAGGTGGAATGCCTGAAATGACTTTAGAGTACACATTAAAAGAAAATGGAATTGATCCCAAAAATGATGTAAAAATAGATACATCAATTGCTTTTGCAGCAATGTCAGGAGCATTTATTGGAGGAACAGGCGACTATGTAACTTTATTTGAACCTACTGCAACGCAACTTCAAAAACAAGACTTGGGTTACATTGTAGCTTACTTAGGTGAAATTGGTGGTGAAGTACCATATACTGCCTATAATGCAAGAAAAAGTTATATAAAAGATAACCCTGAAGTAATTAAAGGATTTACAAACGCTATTAATAAAGCACTTAAATATGTAGATGAACATAGTGCTACTAATATTGCTAACAATATTATAGATTATTTCCCTGATACATCTTTAAATGATTTAGTTACAATTATCGACAGATACAAAAAAGGAGATGCTTGGAGAAAATCTATCACTATTAATGAAGATGAATGGAAACATATTCAAGATATTATAATAAGTGCTGGTGAACTTGATTCATACGTTTCTTATGATGACTTAATATATACTAAATACTTTAAAGACTATGAATAATAGTATTTTAAAAATAAATAACCTATCCAAAAGTTATTACACTAAAGAAAAAGAAATATTAGCTCTTGATAATATTTCTCTAGATATTCCTAAAAATGAAGTTACTGCTATTGTTGGACCATCAGGCTGTGGTAAATCTACTCTCCTAAATATTATTGGTGGACTTGATAGGCAAAATAGTGGTGATATTATTTTTGAAAAAAACGATAACAAAATCGGCTATATGTTTCAAAATGATTGTCTATTTCCTTGGCTTACTATTTTAGATAATTGCTTAATTGGTTTAAAAATTAAAAAATCTCTTAATAAAGAAAATATTGATTATGTTAAGTCTCTACTTATAAAATATGGCCTTGGAGAATTTATTGATAGTTACCCTAACAATTTATCTGGTGGTATGAGACAAAGAGTTGCTCTAATCAGGACACTTGCTATAAAGCCAGACTTACTACTTTTAGATGAACCTTTTAGTGCTCTTGATTATCAATCCAGATTATCAGTTTGTGATGATGTTTATAACATAATAAAAAGTGAGAAAAAAACTACTATAATTATAACTCATGATGTTGCTGAAGCTATTAGTATGGCAAATAGAGTTATAGTCCTTAGTAATAGGCCAGCTAAAATAAAAAAAATATACAATATAAAATTAACTGGTGCTACTAGTCCTATTAACAATAGATCTTGCAAAGAATTTAATAACTATTATAAAAAAATTTGGGAAAGTATTGATCATTATGTCTAAAGAATATAAAAAATACCTTCTAAATATTAAAATTAATAAATTAATAGTTATCATAACCCAAATTGCTATTCTAATATCTTTTCTCATTATATGGCAATATTTAGCTGATAAAAATATCATTAATACTTTTATTACTTCATCTCCTAAAATGGTTTTAAATACTATTATTGAACTATATAAATCTAATGACTTATTTAAACATATAGGAATAACATTCTATGAAACTATTATTAGTTTTATTATAGGAACTCTCTTAGGTGTAATTATTGCTATAATTCTATGGTGGAATAAGTTTATAGCCAAAGTTGTTGATCCAATTCTTACTATTTTAAATTCTTTACCAAAAGTATCACTAGGTCCAATACTAATAATATGGGTTGGAGCTTCTATGTCTGCTATAATAGTTATGGCTATGCTAGTATCTGTTATTCTTACTATTGTTACTGTATATAATGGCTTTAATGCAACAGATAAATTAAAAGTTAATCTACTTAAATCCTTAGGAGCAAATAAATATCAAATATTAAAATACTTAGTTTTACCAGCTAACTATCCCACTATCATCTCCAGTCTTAAAATAAATATTAGTATGTCTTTAATTGGCGTTATTATGGGAGAACTATTAGTATCCAAAAGTGGTATAGGTTATTTAATAATGTATGGATCACAAGTATTTAATCTTAATTTAGTCATTTCTGGAATTATTATTTTAATGATTGTTTCATATATTATGTATTTAATGATAAGTTATATTGAAAAAAAATTAATTAAGTAAAGATAAAAGAATATCATTATATTTATAAGGAAAAATAACATTACAATAAATAATTTTAAAAAGAAGGCCAATCCCTTCTTTTTGTTGTATTTATATATTTTGAATCCTATACTACACGATACTCTTCATATTCATCTATTGCTAATTTATCTACTATTTCTCTTTTAATTTTACCGCCAAAAACAGTTACTCTAATTTTTTGAGTAACTGAATTTTTATTTAATTTTCACTTTTAAATATATTTTATAATAAATCTTCCATAAAATTTAGGTATAGATATTTCAAATGGACTTTTAAACGAAAACAAATAATAATCTAATCGTTTTTTTGTTTAATTCTTTTATTTATAACGTTCTTTTTTTATTTATAAGTTGTATATAGTAATTAATTTTTTTTAGTATAATCACTTGATATATTATTTATTCCTGTTTTTTCAATTAAAGCCATAACATTATTATCATGACAATTCTTAGTTTTTCCCATTCCACATAAGCATAAATTACGAACACTATATTTTTTTTGACATATATTCTAAAAAGCAAAAACAATATCTATATCCTCTAATTTTAAATAATCTTATAGAAACAGAACTAAAGATAATTATTATAAACGTTTTAAATATTAATTCTAAGACTATATAAAATTTTACTATTTTTAAGACTTCTGGAAACCATAAAAATCTAGTTAAATTTTATTTTTTCTTTTTTGTGATTGATTTAATCCATAACAATTTACTGGTGTTAAACTATCGTTCCATTCTTTTACAAATACATTCGTAAATCTATAAAAATTTTCAAATTTATTATCATAAAACACAAAATTTATATCCCCTGTACTAGTAACTAAACACCCTATCAGTTCAACTTTCTTATTTTTAAAAACAGAATTTTCTTGATTCATTTGCATATATGAAATAAAATCTCCTAACGAAAAATTTTGATGAAAATCTCCAATAGGTGGATGTGAGTGACCATGACAAACTACCAATCCATTATTTGAATTTTTATTAATTTCATTTTGAAGACTATTTACCATATTTTGATCAAAAGTTGCTGAAGTACTTTGTCTTTTATCGCTAGATAGAAAACAATTAGTAAATTCTATTTTGTTATTTGATATTTCTTTACCATATAAAAGAAATGGCCATTCTTGATTAGTTTTATTAGTAACATCCATTATTCCTAATAAAAATCCATATACTTCTTCATCTAGTATAATTTCAGCATTTGGCATATTATTTATAATATCAGAATTTATTGGAGTCATTTCTCCATAAACTTTATAATATTTATCAAAATTTTTTTGATGAGCCCAACCAAATAAGTCATTTTTTTGTGTCATAATATTTTGTACCTTTCGTGAGTACTGTTCTCTTCTAATTGCATTTTCTCTATCTAAATTACTTCCATTCATAATTATTACCTTCCTTCTAAATAATAGAATACACTATTTTTATTTTTTTTGCTAGTACTTCACTAAATTTTGTTAATCCTTTTTTAAAATGTTACATTTCAAAATTATCTATATATCATCTCAAATTACTTTTAATAATTCTACGCCGTATTTGTTAAGAACACATTGCCATATAAATTTTATAATTTCTTCATATTATCACTTAAGAAAAATTTATTTTATATAATTTATAAAACTTTTCAATATTTTTATAAAATCATGTATATTTGATGATAATGTAAGTGGTTTCTTTCCTACATTATC
>CAKPER010000032.1 GCA_934149245.1 uncultured Bacilli bacterium
CATTATTCCTTAGGCATATTTATACTAAATATGAATATCTTTAATTAGGTATCGTTTTCGGGTGGTACAATATTGAATGTACTACCAGGCTCATAACTTGCCCAAATAGCTAAATTTCTATTTATCTCTTCAATACTATATTTCTTATATTCATTGGGATCAAATCCTGGACGTGATACCATTCCTAAAATTTCTCCACTATTTGGATCCATTGCAATTGCCCAAGCTCCATCAGCTTTATAGCGAGTCATTGCATTATCTAATTCTCTCTCCATTGAAGCTTGAATATCATAATTTACAGTTAATTCTATATTCATTCCATTAGTAGGCTGAACATATTTCTCGTTCTTAGTTAATTTTTGACCCTTAGCATCACTATAATATTGAATAGATCCACTAGCTCCTGTTAAATACTTATTATATTGAAGTTCCAATCCTGATAGTCCTTGATTATCAATACCAACATATCCTAAAACATGAGATAATAACTGATTATAAGGATAAATTCTTTTAGATTCCTTTACTAAGTATACTCCATCATATCCTAGGGCATCTATTTTATCAGCTTGCTCATAAGATATTCTTCTTCCCTCAGGATGTACCCTTTCAATGGAAGATTTTTTATATAAATGCTCTGAAATAGCCTCTTTACTACAATTTAAAATTTCTGAAATATTAGTAGCTATCTCTTCTTTTTTATCCTGATTAATTTGATTAGGAATAAAAACCAAACTAACAGTGGTCAAATTACTTGCTATTACTTTCTTATCAGCTGTCGAAATAGACCCTCTATCAGCTTCTATTGGAAGATTTCTACTCCACAATCCATTAGCAAGCCCATTTAACTTTTTATAATCAAATACTTGAATATAAAATACTTTACCTATTATTAAAACAAAACAAAAAATTATAATAAGTAATACTATGTTTATTCTTTTATGAATATAAGTTGAAAACATAATTTTATCACCTATTATAATTTATTAATATTTTTACTATTTAGAATTATTTTGTTGGCCTTTTAACAGTATATACTGCTCTTTTAAACTATTCCTAAAATCTATTTTAGAAACATTATCTTCGTATTCCTTTATCCACTCATCTATTAAATCTAGAAAATACAATTCATTTAATAATACATATTCTACTATTTCTTGATCACGCTCAATATAATTTTTATGAAAATAAGCTATTCCATTATCTGCTTCTTTCATCAAGCAATAAATTTCCAAAATACATTTCGTACAATTATTTATCTTTTCCTTTAAATCATATTCTAAGTTGGAATTATTTTTAGTCTTTTTTAATTCTATCTTCAAATTTGTAACCTTTTTTGATAATATATCTATAGTCATGATTTTATTATCAATAGTCTTTAAATTACTAATTAATACATAATACATATCAAATGATAATTCATAAGGATCACTAGGGAAGTCTAAAATTTTAATACATTTTTCTAAATTTTCTCTTGTATAACCATTATATAGTATTCTTTTTACAAGAGAATCATAGTATTCTCCTTGTGCTACTCCTAATGCTCTAAATGTTTCCCAGTTAATAAATAGAAGACTATTTGAGCCAATACTTAATCTTTTAAATAGTTCTATCAACAACTCTGTTGCCTCATTACCATTTTTACTATCTGGCAAAATTTCTGATAGTGTTTTATAATATCTTTTAGCTTTAAATCGCCAAGAGCTTCTCTCTTTCTTAGAAATTATTCGATTAGGCACTACATAATATTCTTTATCAACACAATCTAAAAAATATTTAATCTCGGTCTTTAATTCATCAAAACTAACCTTTTTCTTTGAACTCTTTTGAGTTTTAGAAGACTTAATATTCTTAATAAAATCATCAATATTATATTCCTCTTTTTTATATTTAGGAACGCGTTTATATAGTTCAACTATAATATCTTCTAAATCTTTAGTTTTATAATTTTTTATTTCTTTTCTTAATTCACTTACTAACATTTTTACTCCTCATTTAAAAATTTTTTTCAATATGATTATATCAAGTTTTTTTTCTAAAAATAATTACTATTAACTATCATGTTTTCCCATTACTAGTCTAAATCCATCAGTCTTATTAGCAGTATAATTACAAGTCTGTAAAATAAGAACTTTAGTCCGATCAGTAAGATTTACATCTATATTATAATCTGACTTACTTTTTAACTTTTTTATATGTTCTAAATAAGAGCCATCATAATTATTCAAATTAACATAATCATACTCATCACTCTCTTTATAAGTGGCAAATATATGAAATTGAAAAATACCATTTAAAGTATATAAATAAATAGTAGGATTAGCATCATAATAACTTTTATCTGCATAATATGTTAAAGACTTAAAAGGTAAAATTTTTTTAGTAGAATTATGACCATATATTAATAACTTTTTATAATTTTCTAAATCTAATCTATAATCTAAAAATATTGCTCCTGATTTATCTTCTTCTTTATAATAATTATGGGTTAAATAATAATCATTATCACTTGCTTGTACAACTGGTTCTCTAAATACTCCAGGTATTTCTATAATAGCTACTATATCATCATTATTATAATACTTTCTTAAAGAAATAATATCTTTTTCTATACTATCACTATCTAGTTTTAACTTATCTACTTTATCATTTGACTTAATCTTATTACTTCCTATATTATTCTTTATAGTAATATAGAAAGATAAAAATATAAAAATAATACTAATAATTAAAAATAATTTTTTCATAAATATCAAAGCCTCATCTTTATTTTAACAAATTTATAAAGAAAATACTAGCTATAAAAGAAGCACACTAAGTATGCCTCTTTATTAATTAATTAACTCTTTTTAAAGCTAGCGTTAGTGATAATAAGCCCAGTATCATGAATAAAATACTTTCACTATCACTACTATTATCTCCCGTTTGTGGAGGAATTATTTCAGCTTTTTCATATTTCTTAGTTAAAGTATTTATAATATCAAAACCATTATATGATGTTTGATAATTATCAACCTTATCTTCTAAAATACTATAATTTATAAGTTTACCATTATAATACTTATTTAAGTTATCTAAAATATAACTCCAATTCATATCTTTGGTTATAGTAAACTCTCTTATAACTTCTCCATTTGCTAATAATTTTACATTAATAAATTCTGGTCTTGTTTGTTGTTCATTATTATTATCATTCCATATTTTATTAATTGTAATAGTTTCTTTTTCTACTTCATGAGTATTAGTAATTACTGATGTAATATTATTATTATTATCTATTACACCCTCTTCAATAGTTTGAACATAACATTCGACAGCATCTTCTACTATTGTATACTGAATTAAATTTCCATTTTCATATTTATTATATGGTCCAAATGTATAAGTCCAATTATTTTCCTTACTTAAACTAGTCTTATCTATTACTACACCATTTGCTAAAATTGAAACATTAATAGATTCTGGCCTTATGCCATCATTATTATTAGCATCTACCCATTTTTTATTAACTGTGTAAGTTATTGTCTCAGGAGAATGAGTATTAGTAATGTTGTAATCTTCTTGATTTACTTCTGATATATAGCCATCAACACTAACTTCTTCTAAAGAATAAGTTATCTCTTCTCCATTTTTATATTTATTTAAGTCCGTAAATGAATATTGCCAATTTGTTTTGCTAGAAACCTCAACTTTTTTTCCAGTATCAATACCATTTGCTAATAGCTTTACAGTTATTTCATCTGGTCTTATGCCATCATTATTATTATGATCATCCCATATCTTAGTACCACTAATACTAATCTTTTCTACTTCATGCGTATTTACGATATCAAATCCTTTAATTTCACTACTATATCCTAAAACATCTTCTTCATTAACTGTGTAAATTATTTTATTTCCATCACGATATTCTGGTAAATCTTCAAATTTATATTGCCAATTTGTTTTGCTAGAAACCTCAACTGTTTTTCCAGTATCAATATTATTAGCAAATAATTTTACAGTTATTTTATCTGGTCTTATGCCATCATTATTATCATTATCATTCCATGTTTTAGTACCTTCTATCATTCTTTTAGATGGAGAATGAGTATTTATTATTGTGTTATTATCTTTATATGAAACCTCATAACCAGAAGGAACCGCTTCTTCCTTAACACTATATTCTATTTCTCTACCATTATTATATTTTGGTAAGTCTGTAAAATTAGATTGCCAATTTTGCTTAGTTTCTCCAGTTATTTCTTTAGTATCAACTACTTTTCCATCAGCAAGTAAATTTACTTTTATCTTATCTGGTCTTATACCGTCTTGATTATTAGCATCTACCCAAATTTTTTCAAAAGAGAAAGTAATAGTCTCTGGTGTATGAGTATTAGTAATATTATAGCCATCTATTACACCTTGATATGATTCTACCTCATCTTCTGTTACAGTATATACAATATCTTTACCATTTGCTTTTTTATCTAAATTAGTAAAACTATATTTCCAATCAGTATCAGCTGATGCCGTAGCTTTCAATCCAGTATCAACATTATTTGCTAATAATCTTATTGTTATTTTATCTGGTCTTTTACCATCTTGATTATCATTATCTAACCAAGTCTTAGTACCTGCTACCTCTGTCTTCTCTACTTCATGAGTATTAATTATGTTGTATCCATCTACTTTTGTTGTATAATTAGGAACCTTTTGCTCTTCTACTGTATATTTTATTTCCTTACCATCAGAATTAGTATCCAGATTAGTAAATGAATATTGCCAATTACTATCTGCTGTAACTTTAACAGTTTTTCCAGTATCAACACCATTTGCTAATAATTTTACTATTATTTCCTTTGGCCTTACACCATCTTGATTATTATTATCTACCCAAGTTTTAGTACCTACTACTTCAGTTTTTAAAGTTTCATGAGTGTTAGTAATTTTTGTTCCATCGACTAGTTTTGTATAACCTGTTGGTACTTTAGTCTCATCTACTGTATATTTTATTTCCTTACCATTATTATATTTGGCTAAATTAGACCAGGTATAACTAGTTTTATCTTTAGTTAAAGTAACAGTATTTTCATATACTGGCTCATCTTGATTTTCTATAACACCAGTTAAAGTTACTTCATAACTATCTCTAATACCATCTTGGTTATTATTATCATTCCATATTTTTGTTACAGTATACTTTCCATCACTACCATATAACTCTGGTGAGTGAGTATTAGTAATAACATAGCCGTTTTCTACACTACCAGTATTATTACTAGTATAATTCTTTATACTTTCTTCCTTGACAGTATATTTTACTTCTTTACCCTCACTTTTATATTTAGGTAAGTTAGTAAATTTACCAGTCCAATTATTATCTAATGATAATATTAAAGATTTATCTGATTTTTTACCATCTATATATAAACTTACTTTTATTTTATCTGGTCTTATTCCATCTTGATTATTATTATCATTCCATATTTTTGTTACTTTTAACTCTCCAGTATTATTATTAATTAATTCTGGTGTATGAGTATTAGTAATTTTTGTTCCATCGACTAGTTTTGTATAACCTGTTGGTACTTTAGTCTCATCTACTGTATATTTTATTTCCTTACCATTATTATATTTGGCTAAATTAGTCCAGGTATAACTAGTTTTATCTTTAGTTAAAGTAACAGTATTTTCATATACTGGCTCATCTTGATCTTCTATAACACCAGTTAAAGTTACTTCATAACTATCTCTAATACCATCTTGGTTGTTATTATCATTCCATATTTTTGTTACAGTATACTTTCCATCACTACCGTATAATTCTGGTGTATGAGTATTAGTAATAACATAGCCGTTTTCTACACTGCCAGTATTATTACTAGTATAATTCTTTATACTTTCTTCCTTGACAGTATATTTTACTTCTTTACCCTCACTTTTATATTTAGGTAAGTTAGTAAATTTACCAGTCCAATTATTATCTAATGATAATATTAAAGATTTATCTGATTTTTTACCATCTATATATAAACTTACTTTTATTTTATCTGGTCTTATTCCATCTTGATTATTATTATCATTCCATATTTTTGTTACTTTTAACTCTCCAGTATTATTATTAATTAATTCTGGTGTATGAGTATTAGTAATTTTTGTTCCATCGACTAGTTTTGTATAACCTGTTGGTACTTTAGTCTCATCTACTGTATATTTTATTTCCTTACCATTATTATATTTGGCTAAATTAGTCCAGGTATAACTAGTTTTATCTTTAGTTAAAGTAACAGTATTTTCATATACTGGCTCATCTTGATCTTCTATAACACCAGTTAAAGTTACTTCATAACTATCTCTAATACCATCTTGGTTGTTATTATCATTCCATATTTTTGTTACAGTATACTTTCCATCACTACCATATAATTCTGGTGAGTGAGTATTAGTAATGTTATAACCTTCTATTTTAGTTTTATATCCTGTTATCGTATCTTCAACTACAGAATATTTTATTTCACTACCATTTTCATTTTTATCTAAATTACTAAATTCATAACTCCAATTATCATTTGCAGTTACTTCTTTAGTATCTATTACTTTATTATTTTTTAATAGATTTACTCTTATCTTATCTGGTCTTATTCCATCTTGATTATTATTATCTACCCATGTTTTAGTACCTGATACTTTTGTTTTATCTACTTCGTGAGTATTAACTATATTATAACCTTCTACTTTAGAGGTATAACCAGCTACTTCAATCTCATCTATGGTATACTTTATCAAGTATTGTTCTTCATTCTCATGATATTTTGTATACTTAGGTAAGTTAGTAAATTTATAAGTCCAATTATCTTTAGAATTAACTGTTTTACTATCTACTAAATTTCCATTAGCAAGTAATTTTACTGTTATTTTATCTGGTCTTATTCCATCTTGATTATTATTATCTACCCAAATTTTAGAGCCCTCTACTTCTACTCTTTCAATTGGTTTTATATTAATTACTACTGTTGATTCATTACTATATACACTATCTTTCTTACCATTAGTAATAACATCAGTAGTTATACTATATTTAAAGCTAACATCTCCAACAATACCTTCATTAGGAGTAAAAGTAAATTTACCATTTTCATCAATTGTTAAAGTTCCTTGTGCTACACCATCTTTATAAAGAGTATATGTTCCATCATTATTTTTTACTGTATTAGCGTCTTCTTTTACAATTAATGTATCTCTTACTTCTAACTTATCTGTTTGTTTTTCTTTGTCTAGTTCTTTTATCTTATTTAAATCATTATCAAAAATAGAACCTTTAACAACTTCATCTTCATATCCACTATAATTATCGTCATGAGTTATAATTGGTACTTGAGTTGTTGGTTTATTAAATTCTAATTCTTGATTAGTTTTTCCAGCGTAATAAGGATTATCTTCTTTTACTGTAGTTTTTAATATTGCACTTGTATTTGTATACATTGAACCATGATAATCATCTAGTGCTTCTACATCATAAGATAAACTATAATTCTTACCAGTTTCAATTGTTCCTATATTCCACTTTAAAGTAGTAGTCCCATCTTCATTCTCAACAATTTCTACTCCTTTTTTTGCTAAGTTACTTTCAGACTCTTTAGTTAATTTAAACTTAGCAGGAATAGTATCTGTTACAACGCTACTACTACCAATTGTTTTTATTTCATTATTTAGTATTTCATTAAATCTTTCTTGTAGTTCGTCTCCTGTTAATGCTTTATAATTTTTGTATAATGGATTCTCTTGTTCAGGATTTACTTTACTTAGAATATTAGCAGCTTCCTTTTCATTACCTAAAGTAATAGTATAAACATCTGATTTTTTGTAGTTATTCTTCAAACTATCTAATTCTTCTTTAGCAGCTTCTGATGGTTTTTTTTGCAAATCACATCCAAAAAATCCTCTTCTTAAACATACACTATCATCAGTATCACCATGACCATACACTTTTCCTTCATAATTAAAAAATGTTGGAATTCCGTCGGTAAGTATTACTACTAGCTTTTTAGAGTCTTCTCGACTACCATTATCTAATAGTTCATGAGCTTTCTCTATACCAGCTTGTAAATTGGTACCTCCCCTTGCACTATACTTATTATCAATAAAATTATTAAGTATTTTTTCATTTTCTGTTAATGCTTGAGTATTTTTTATACTTTCTCCATACTCAACTAATCCTATTTTGACACTATCATCATCAGTAATCAATGTTGAAATAAATGTCTTAGCTGCCTTCTTTGCAGAAGTTAATCTACTAGGATTATTCACATTTACTTTATCTTTTTCGCCATTTGGTCCATATGCCATACTTCCAGAGCCATCTAGAACCAAAACAACATCAAGCTTAAGAGATTTTGTATAACTATTAGCAGACACATTCAAAGCAACATGCGATTTTCTGCCATAGTCATCATATCTCTTTGCTGTTTTAGTAAGAGTTATTTTACCGTCATCATCAGCTGCATATGCGACTGTAAATAATGCTAAAACAGCTAAGAATAAAGTCCCTAAAAAAACCTTAAACTTTTTTGAGCTTTTTATCATACTTTTCCTCCCTACTTATATCATATTATCTGAAAGTGGTTTTTATTCTAGCTAGTTTTGTCGATAAAGTCAACAAAATTATTTTTTTTTGTAGAAAAAAGAGAGGATTTTTTTAAAATTTAAACACACTGGATAACAAAAGTTAAAATTGGACTCTTTTATTACTTTAAAATCTATTTTTAATATCCTAAAAGTATTAATTTTAAAGAAATAACTCTATGTAAAATAAAAAACGAATAAAGCATGAAAACTAACACTTTTCGTTTGAAGAATAATATTTAGAAAGATATCTTTTTTCAGAAAAATATTGCTGATTATCCCGAATAATATGGGTCTTATTTTTATACATTTTACCAATATTATTAATCACTTTAATATCAGGATATTTTATATTATATAAATATCTTTCTAATAAAAATTTATTATATAAATATTTTAACTTAGTAAAATATTTATAATTATAATTTAAGATTATAGAAATTATCATAAAATAAGAATAATTATGATTATAAGTATTAACTGTTAGCATAATAACAATACTTGATAGAGAAATTATAACTGTTAATTTATTGGAAAGATTATAGTTAAATATTTTACTTAATAATAAATTTATAATTTTAGCTCCATCTAAGGGATAGATTGGTAATAAATTAAAGAAAATTATTTGACTATTATAAAGAGTATATATGTCTATAGTATAATCTCTTATAACATTATGTTTATTTAAAAAAACTAAGCTTACATAAAATAGAAATTGAAATATTACACCTGCAGATGCTATTAAAATTTCTTTATTTATATCTTTATTTATTAAATCTGTTATTTTAGTTATTCCTCCAAAAGGGTAAATAGTTATTTTCTCTACTTTAAAATTTAAAATTTTTGCGGTTATATAATGACCAAATTCATGTACAATAATTAAAGTTGTTATAGCAATTAATTCTTGATAATACCCCGCTAGTACATAACTTAATGCTATTAAATAATATGTATAATGAAAAGTTAGAATTTGCTTCATTAAACTAAATTACTAATTTTTTTGCTTTAGAAATATTTTTGGCTATTTTTTCTCCAACATCACAACGATTTCCCCAACTATCTATCAATTCATTATCTCTTATTACTTGAATTATTTCACATTTATTAGAACAACCATTACAATTAATACCTTTTGTTTCAAAAACTACATTTTCTATATTAAAATCAAACTTCTTTTCTTTTTTACTTTTTTTAGCTAATATCGCAACCCCTAAAGCTCCCATTAAATGTGAATTAGGATCAACAATAATTTTAGAATTAGTTAATTTTTCAAAAGCTGCTACAACACCAATATTTTTACTTACACCTCCTTGGAATACTATAGGTTCCTGTATAATTTTACCCTTACCAACATTATTTAAATAATTAGTCGCAACGCTCTCACATAAGCCAGCAATTATATCTTCTTTTTTGCAACCAATCTGAGCTTTATGAACAAGATCGGACTCTGCAAATACTGTACACCTAGCAGCTATAGCCGTAGGATTTTTACTAGTTAAAGCAATTTTTCCAAAATCTTTTACATCTATACCAAGGCGTTTAGATTGGGATGACAAAAAAGAACCAGTACCAGCTGCACATAAAGTATTCATAGCATAATCAACCACAATTCCATTTTTTAATATTATTATTTTAGAATCTTGACCTCCTATTTCAAATATTGTTCTAACATCAGGAATAATAGAAGTTGTCCCTATTGCATGAGCCGTTATTTCATTTTTTATGATAGATGCAGACAATAGGGTTCCAATTAGTTTTCTAGCTGAACCAGTAGTTCCAATAGATACTACTGAATATATATTATTATCAAATTTTTCTTTTAAAAGACTAATTAAAGTTTTCACAGCTTTAATAGGATTACCACTAGTTTCTATATATTCACTTGCTAAAATATTATTATTACTATCTATTATTACTCCTTTAGTAGATATTGATCCTATATCTATTCCTAAATATGCTTTTTTCAATATAATCACCCTCAAATAATTATATGTTATAAAACTAGATATATTATAACAATTAGTTTTTAATCATTTGAAGTTACTTCTAAATAAATAAAAATTATTAATGTCACTAAAGATAAAATATTTGCAAACATTACTAAATGATTCTTTTCTTCATTATTATAATCTCTATATACATAATAAGCGTAAATTAAAAAAGCTACTATAAAAGTGAATTCATTTATATAGTGGTATCTTTTCTTTTTCTCTATATCATTATAAATTCGGTACTCACGTTCTTCTAAATTAGACCACATTTTCATAATAAAAAGAACTATAAATATTATTAATACGAAATCTTCAAGATCTATTTGCTTTAACTTATCTTCCAACTCTTGATTTTTATTAAATTCTTTCATATTAAATTATATAGTTCTTTTTTATTTTTAAGAAGTTTATTTGATTAAAAATAAGGGTTATTGTCTATTTCATTTTCTAAAGTTGTTGATATGCCATGACCTGGATAAATATCTATATCAGAATCATATTGTTTTATCTTTTTAATGCTTTTTTTCATTAGTTCATAATCACTTTCTACTAGGTCACATCGCCCAATAGTATGATAGAATAAGAAATCACCTGTAAACATTACCTTATCCTCCTTAAAATAATAAGTTACACTATCCTTAGTATGACCAAAGGTTTTTATGAGTTCA
Source organism: uncultured Bacilli bacterium (assembly GCA_934149245.1). Lineage (GTDB taxonomy): Bacteria > Bacillota_I > Bacilli_A > RF39 > UBA660 > RUG11198. Next base: position 11,261 of record CAKPER010000032.1, read on the forward strand.
AATTCAAAGCAATCAATATTATTTTTGCCTTCCTCTAAATTATTTAAATCATAGACTGGGTAATTATACTTTTGATGTAAATCATAACAACTTGCTACATGATCAAAATGACTATGAGTAAGAAGAATGCCCACTATTTCTTTACCTTTTATAAACTCCTCAATTTTTTCTAAATCATCTCCTGGATCAATCAAAAGATATTTATAGTTTTTCTCTACTAAGTAGCAATTACATTTGAGTAATCCAACTTTAATATGACTAATATTCATCTTATACCTCTTTTCTACTAACATTGTATCATAAAATTTACATTCATTTTACACTAACTTATAATTTAGATAATAATAATAGATAATTAAAAATTTTTTTGATATAATTATTCTATGAGGTGATAAAGATTGAGACATAAACTTAAAATTAATTATAATAATGTAAATGGCGTAAACAACGTAAAAGTTGATGTAAAGTCTTATAAAAAAGAGAAAAAGAAAGAAAAAACGATTAACATAAGAAATTTACTAATCTCTCTTACACTCATTTTCTTACTACTTACGTATAATCTTATTCCCATTATTATGATACCATCACTTAGAAGCAAATATCCCGATTTTTCTTTTAACCAAAGAATAGCCTATATGTTTGTAACTAGTATAATCTTTCTATTATTTTTAATTTTTATATACAAAGATAGCGTTTTCAAAAACTTTAAAAGTTTATTTAGTAAAAACTTTGGTAAATATATGAAAAAAGCTTTTTGGTATTGGGGAGTTGGCATATCCATTATGCTAGCTAGTAATTTTATTTTATTTTTTATCAATAATGGTGCAATAGCAGGAAACGAAAAATCTGTGCGAGAACTAATTGATAAAGCTCCTCTATTTATGTTATATCAAACCGTATTTTATGCTCCATTATCAGAAGAACTTATCTTTAGAAGAAGTTTCAAAGATGTTTTTAAAAATAAGTACATATATGTTTTGATATCAGGTCTAGTATTTGGAGGAATGCACGTTATAAGTTCTGCTAGCAGTATGGGTGATTTTCTTTATATAATACCATATAGTGCTTTAGGAATTGCTTTTGCCTTGCTTTACTATGATACTGATAATATATTTACCACTATATCTATGCATTCTCTTCATAATTTGCTTTCTATTATTACGTATTGGGTGTTTGTTAAATAATGCGTACCAAAAAAATTTTATATTATATATTAACTATTCTTATAATTATTCTCTTCAGTCTAATTTATGCTAGATTTATAGGACCAATAGGACTAAATACTAAAGAAATTCCTTATCACACAAAGACTATTGATGATGGTTATAATGGATTAAAAATAATACATTTTTCTGATTTATATTATAAAAATAGTATTACCAATAAGCAAATAAATAATGTTATAGAAGAAATAAATAGATTAAAACCTGATATTGTCATTTTTACTGGTGGATTAGTTAACGAACATGAAAATATAAATAGTAGTGAAATAAAATTTCTTATAAAAAAACTATCTAAAATTGAATCTACATATGGAAATTTTGCTATACTTGGAAAAAATGATTATAAAGATTTAGATTTAGTTAAGAGTATTTATATTCAAAGTAATTTTACTATTCTTGATAATGATTACTCTATTATTCATAATGAAAATAATGAACAAATATTTATTGGAGGAGTATCTAGTTATCTTAAAAATGAAGCTGATATTGATAAAGTCATGAATTATTTTAATGAAAATCCTGATATTAATTTTAAAATAGTACTTACTCACGAAGGTGATTACATTAACACTATCTTAAATAAGTATCATAATATTAATATGATTTTATCTGGTAATTCTATTAATGGCTCTATTAATATACCTGGTATAAAGCAACTTCTTCTACCTGATGGGTCTAAAAATTATTATAAACCTTATTACAAAAAAAATAATACTGATATATATATATCTAATGGCATCGGATTTAATAATTTAAATTTAAGATTATTTAACCATCCATCAATAAACTTTTATAGAATCAAAAAAGCAAGTTAGAGTTCTTTCTAATTGCTTTTTAGGTTCTTCGAAATTCGGTGGACCTGGCTTAATTTAGTTAAGCATACTTTGGAATACTGTACTTTGTATGGTATTCTCTTTTTTCTTTTCGAAATATATTTGTTATTATCATTATTCGTGATTT
>CAKPER010000033.1 GCA_934149245.1 uncultured Bacilli bacterium
GTTGGTCCCGTTGGACCTATACAGCAACAATTATGATTATACTTCTTTGAAGACATTATTTTTTCTACTGCTTTTTTATATCCAGCATCACATTGGAAATTCTCCATAATATTTTTATCCCCTTTCATTTTTTCAACGACTCTCATAACATCAAATTTCTAAACTAATTCTATTAAATCCTGCAATATTTAAATTATATATTTTTTATAAGAGTCTTTCTATTATAAATTATGTCAAATATTATTTCTAATTAATTTAAAATACCTATAATTTATATATTATTAAAAAAAAGAATATAAACCTTTATTCTTCAAAATTTGAAAAAAAGTTTATATTCTTTTAATTATCTTTACTCAAATAATCTATAACATCTTTAAAAGTCTCTACTTTAACTATTTTCAATTTATAATGATTTTTTTCAGCAACACTAATGGCTTCTTTATAATTTTCTTTGGGAACTAAAACTATATCCATCTTATCCTTATGTGCACCCATTATTTTATATTTTATTCCATCTATTTTGCCTACATTACCTTCATAATCTATTGTACCAGTACCAGCAATTTTTCTCCCTTTTATTATATCCTGATCATTTATCTTAGTATATATACTAAGAGTTAACATCATTCCACCTGATGAACCTGATTCACTGCTTCTAAACTTTAACTTAATCTTTGGATCAAGCTCATAATCATAATCAGTAGTAATAACCGCACCTATCATTTTTTTAGAATTTTGTTTAATAACTTTAACTTGTATATCTTCTTCCTTATTATTTCTTAGTACTTTAAACAATAACTTTTTATTAACAGCAGAATTTTGAATAATATTCCTTATCTCCTCTATATTTTCAATTTCCTTACCATTTATTTTCAATACTTCATCACCAATATTAAGACCATTATTTTTTGTTGTTGCTATTACAATATTTTTCTTACTTTTAACCTTTATTTCTTTATTACTATTCGTATAAGCAACATATATAGCATTATCAACAGAATTTTCTAGCATAAGTCTATTACGATTATATATATCTTCAGGAGTTTCATTACTTATTTGTTGTTTACTTATCCTCTCCAAATCCCAATTAGGAATTACTAAAGAAAGTAAATAAGTAGGTACAGTAGCCTCATACTCTGTTACATAAAGCATATTCAAACTTCCATTTATATCACTACACTTTTTGCATTCTATTCTATCATTTACCTTAATTGTACCACCTGGCATATTTATATAATATGGCAAATGATAATTAAACAAAAATATTAAAATTAAACAACTTATGATAAACAAATAATTATCTTTTATATACTTTTTTATTTTTTTCATTTAAACACTCTTTCTAAATATAATTTTAGTATCATATAGTTAATTATGAAAACTAAATTAATAAATATTATTGTAGTTACCCTCTCTATTATCTCGCTAATAGAGCTTCTATTTAATAGAACCTTAGTCTTTAGTACTATATCATATTCTCTAAATCTTTGGACTACATCTATTATACCATCTTTATTTCCCTTTTTTATAATAAGTGACATTTTAATAAAATATAATGCTGTAAATTATATTCCTAACTTTATAAAAAAATACTTTTCTAAACTATTTAATGTTAGTGATAATGTTTTTATTGTCTTCATTCTAAGCATGTTATCTGGTTTTCCATCTAGTGCTAGATGTATAAGAACTATGTATGATAACAATATGTTAGATGAGAAAGAAGCATCACATGCTCTAATATTTACCCACTTTTCTAATCCTTTATTTATAATGGGCGTTGTAGCCGTCTTTTTTCTAAAGAATGAAAAACTAGGATTAATAATTTTAATTTCACATTATATATCTAATATAATTTTAGGTATTATAACAAGAAAAATGACTGTTCCTTCTAAAATTAATCAAAGCAATTTAAAAAACAACTCTTCTATTAATTTTCCTAAAATTTTTATTAGTGCTATTAACAATGCTATCAATACACTATTAATGATTTTAGGAACATTAAGTTGTTTTCTAGTAATATCATCACTTATCATTAATAAAATTAATCTTGATGTATATACAGCAAGTATTTTTAAAGGAATATTAGAAATTACTATGGGACTAGAAAGTCTATGTTCTATTGGTATTCCTGATATTTATAAAGTAGTAATATCAACAATGTTTATATCTTTTGGTGGCTTATCTGTCCATATTCAAATTTTATCTTTTCTAATTGATACTAAAATATCATATCGTCAATTTTTCATAGCCCGAATATTTCATGCTATCATATCTGGAATAATTAGCTATCTCTTATATATAATTTTTATTTAGTATTATAATTTATTAATTTTAAAAATTTATCCTCATCCCATACTTCTATTCCTAAATCTAGAGCCTTAGTATACTTACTACCAGGATTATCTCCTACTATAACAACTGATGTTTTCTTAGTAACACTGCTAGTAGTTTTACCCCCAACATTTTTTATAAGTTTACTAGCTTCATCTCTAGTTATTTTATTCAAAGTACCTGTTAAAACAAATGTTAAATCTTTAAAATTAGCATTATCCTCACCTCTAGTACTTATAAATTCAGTATTTAGATTATAACTTTTTAGTTTCATAATTAAATCTTTATTACTACTATCTTTAAAATAAGAAACAACACTATCTGCAATAATAGGGCCAATATCTTTTAAAGAAGTTAAATCAGTATTATCTGCAAGCATTAATGCATCAAGATTTTTATAATGACTAGCTAATATACTAGCCGTCTTTTCTCCTACTTGTTTAATACCTAAACCAAATATTAGTTTTTCTAAACTATTACTTTTGCTTTTTTCAATACTTTCAAATAATTTTGTAACAGACTTTTCTCCATATCCTTCTAACTGTTCTAATTCTTTTTTATATTGTTTAAGGCCATAAATATCACTTATATCCTTAAGATAGCCATAATTATATAAGTCTTCTATTATACTATCACCTAAACCATCTATATTCATAGCATTTTTACTAGCAAAATGAATTATTCCCTCTACATTTCTAGCAGGGCACGCCAAATTTGGACAAAAATAATCAGCTTCACTTTCTTTTCTAATTATTTTGGTTCCACATATTGGACATTTATCAATCATCTGAAAAACTTTTTCACTACCATTTCTTCTTTCAACCAGTGGAAGCCCAACAGCTGGTATAACATCACCAGCCTTATAAATTTCTACTATATCGCCAATTCTTATATCATGAGCTACTACATTATCTTCGTTATGTAGTGTTGCTCTTCTTATTGTAGAACCTTGAATAGTAACTGGTTCTAAAACGGCATTAGGAGTTATCTGTCCAGTACGACCAACCGTGAATATTATATCTATAAGTTTAGTATAACAAATAGTTGCTGGAAACTTATAGGCTATACACCACTTAGGATATTTATTAGTATATCCTAATTTTTGTTGAACCATTATATCATTAACTTTTATAACAACACCATCTATATCATATTCTAAACTATCTCTAATAGCCGTTTTCTTATTTATATAATCTAATATTTCATCAATATTTTTAACTTTTTTATTATTATTATTTACTCTAAATCCAAGTCTTTTCATATAATTTAGAGCTTCTTCATGAGTAGTAAGTCCATAGTCAAGAGGATTTGGTAAATGATAAATAAAACATGATAAATGTCTTTTAGCAACTTCCCTACTATCTAAAAGTTTAATAGAACCAGAAGCTGCATTTCTACAATTTTGAAGTAATGGTAAATTTTTTGCTTCACGCTCACGATTAAGTTCCTGTAAAACACGTTTTTCCATATAAATTTCTCCACGAACCTCAATAGAGACTGGCTCCTTTAATTTTAAAGGAACTGTCCTAATGGTTTTAACATTAGTTGTTATATCATCTCCAATAACACCAGTACCCCGAGTAGCTGCTCTTGTTAAAATTCCTTTTTCATAATGAAGTGAAACTGACAAACCATCTATTTTTAACTCACATACATACTCTGGATGATATCCTTCATTTGCTATATTTTGATCAAAATTAATAATTTCTTCTTCGTTAAAAACGTCTCCTATAGACAACATAGGAATAGTATGAGTAACTTTAGAAAATCCTTCACTTACACCGCCACCAACTCTGTTAGTAGGTGAATCTTCCCTTTTTAAATAAGGATATTCCAACTCTATTTCTTCTAATTCTCTTAAATATTTATCAAATTCCTGATCTGTTATTTTAGGATTATCTAAAATATAATAATCATAATTAGCTTCATTCAATATTTTTATTAATTCATCTACTCTTGCTTTAACTAATCTATCATTATCCATCAATATCAATCCTTTCCTATTGTTAGATTATACTATATAAAAAAGACATTTGTACTTTCTAATATCTAATAAATTATTAACTTTAAGTAATTCATAAATGATATCATATATACATATTTATTAGAATTATAATAAAGTTTTTTATAATAATCAAGTATTTAGAGATAATTTTAGAATATTATTATTATCAAATATAATAAATTTTTTTGGATTAATACTTTTTACTATTATGACCTAATATATAAAATAAAAAAGCATTTAAATATATAAATTTAAAACTTTTTTAAAATTACTATTAATAATTATTTATCTCTTAAGATAGCATTATGGGTTGAACATACTTTTTGAATAATATTTTCAAATAATTTCATGACTTCTTCTTCAGTTAAAGTTTTATTTTGATCTTCAAATGTTAGATTGAAGGCAATTGATTTTTTATCTTTAGCTATGTTGTCTCCAGTATAAACATCAAACACTTCTACTTTGGTAAGTAGTCTAGAACCTGTGTGTTCTATTGTTTTTGATAATTCTATAGATGGTAGGTTTTTATCTACAATAAAGGCTACGTCTTTACAAATGCTTGGATATTTAGATGATGGCTTATATTTTAGTGGTTTTATATTAGACTCCATTAATTTAGTCATAGATAGTTCGGCTATAAAGATATCATCTTTTTCTATTTTAGGATGAATTCTACCTATTACACCGATTTCTTTTCTGTCTAGTGTAATGCTAGCACACATATATGGATGCATATCATTTACAGTATCTGAAATAAAATTATATCTATTTTTAAAACCTAGGTAGTTAAGTAAATTTTCAACAATGCCTTTAATTAAGTAAAAGTCTACTTTATTTTTATTAGCTTGCCAGCTGGTACTTAAATAATTACCTTTCATTAAGATACATACCTTTATATCTTCTTTTTGTTCTAAATCATATGTTTTACTTATTTCATATAAGAAAATATCATCTATATTTCTTGCTTTATTATAATTATAAATATTTAATAAAGAAGGAATTAGAGTTGTTCTAAGAATTGATTTATCTATACTCATAGGATTAGGGAGATTGATATTTTCTTTATCTTCATATTTAAACATTTTAGCCATTTTTGGGCTTACTAAAGTATAGGTTTTAGCCTCATTTAAGCCAAGGGCTCTTAGTCTTTTGGAAATTATTTTTCTTAACTTAACATCACCTATATATTCTCCTTTTCTAATAGGGCTACTAGGTAGTGTTGATACTAAGTTTTGATAGCCATATAATCTTCCTATTTCTTCTGCTATATCATTAATGTTAGGATCTATATCAAGTCTTCTTTTAGGAATTGTTGTTGTAAATGTATTATCTTTTATGGTATAGGTAAAATCTAATCTTTCTAATTCATGAGCCATATCTTCTTTAGAGATAGTTATTCCTAACATTTTGTTAATATCTTCTACTGTAAAAGATACTTTTTTCTCAGATTTATCAATGTTATCATAAGAGACTACTCCTGATAATATGGTAGCATCTGCATATTTTTCTAATAAATGACACGCTCTATCTAGGGCTAAAATTGTATACTCGTAGTTTAGTCCTTTACCATATCTGATAGAAGCTTCGCTTTTTAAATCAAGATTTTTAGCTGTATACCTTATACTTATAGGATCAAAAATAGCACTTTCTATTAAAATAGTAGAAGTATTTTCTGTAACTTCAGTATTTTCTCCTCCCATAACTCCAGCAACGCATACAGGCTTTTTACCATCTGTTATTACAATATCGCTTTCTTTTAATATTCTTTCTTTACCATCTAAAGTAGTTATTTCTTCGTTATTCTTAGCATTTCTTACTAAAATATTATTCCCTAATTTATCTTTATCAAAGAAATGAAGGGGTTGACCAAACTCTAACATAACATAATTAGAAATATCGACAACATTATTTATTGAACGCATTCCTGCTCTAGTAAGACGTCTTTTTATAAATTCTGGTGATTCTTTTATCTGTACATTCTTAACCATTTTTGCTAAATAGAATGGACATTTTTCCGTTTCTACTTTTAAGCTAAAGTGATCCTTTATATTATCAGCAACTTCTTTATGAGAAACATCTGGTAAGGTAACTTTTTTATTTAAAATACAGGCTATTTCGTAAGCAAAACCTATATGATAATAGCAGTCGTTATTACGATGTTTATGAATATCTAATTCATATAATATCTCTTCTAAATGTAAATATTTTATTGGATCCGCTCCAACTTTAGCATCATTTGGTAATTCTTCAATTCCCTTGGCGTATGTTTCATCATTTTTTTCTTCTAGGCCTAATTCGTATAAGGCACATAACATTCCGTTAGATTCTACGCCTCTAATTTTACTTTTTTTAATTTTAAAGTCTCCTGGTAAGATTGCTCCTGGTAAGGCTACTATTACTTTTAAACCTACTCTTACATTAGGAGCACCACATACTATTTGGTATGTTTCACTACCAGTATTTACTTTGCATACATGGAGATGATCACTATCTGGATGATCGTAGCACTCGGTAACTTCGCCTATTACTAAATTGTCTATATGATTAGTAATTACTTTCTCTATATTTATACCGGCTTTAGTTATTTTGGTAGCTAACTCATGTAAATCTTCATCACTTATATCAATGTAATCACTTACCCACTCTAAATCTATCATCTTATCAAATCCTCTCTTTTTTATTATTTTTCAATTCTATCAAAAGTTTCTAATTCTTTTAAGTTTGTTGTATAAAAGGTTCTAACATCATTTATTCCGTACTTTAACATTGCTAGACGTTCTGCTCCAAAGCCAAAGGCAAAGCCAGTCCATTGGCTAGATTGGTAGCCACAGTTATTAAGGACATTAGGGTGAACAATTCCACCACCTGCTACTGTTATCCAACCTGTATTTTTACATATTGAACATCCTTTTTGCTGGCAATTAAAACAGCTTATATCAACCTCGACTGATGGCTCTGTAAATTGATAATAACTTGGTCTAAATCTTGTTTTTACATCATTACCAAATAATTTTTTGACAATTTCATCAATAGTACCTTTTAAATCAGATAAACTAACATCATGATCTACTAATAATCCTTCTATTTGAGTAAACTGATGAGAGTGTGTTGCATCATCATCATCACGTCTATAAGTTTTACCTGGGCAAATCATTCTAATTGGTTTCTTTTCTTTATTTGCTAACATTACTCTAATTTGAACTGGAGATGTTTGACTACGAAGTAAAAGTTCTTCATCTTTAATATAAAATGTGTCTTGAGCATCTCTTGCTGGATGTCCTTTAGGAATATTTAAAAGTTCAAAATTATACTTATCTTGCTCTAGTTCAGGACCATCTACTACATCATAGCCCATAGAAATTAATAAATCTTCTACTTCTTCGATTAATTTTTCTAATATATTAGCAGAACCTATATTAATCTTTGTAGCAGGTAAGCTTATATCTATTTTCTCAGAAGAAAGTTTTTGATTAATTAATTCTTCTTCTAATTTTTCTTTTAAGCTATCATATCTAGATGTAAATGCTTGCTTTAATTCGTTCATTTTTTTACCAAACTCTTTTTTCTCATCATTTGGTAGCATTCTGATTAGAGAATTAAGTTCTGTTATTTTTCCTTTTTTTCCCATATATTCTACTTTTAATTTATTTAAATCTTCTATAGTGTTTATATTGCTATAGATATTATCAATATTTTTTAATAGTTCTAATAATTGTTCCATAGTTACCTCTTTTCTATATGTTTTCTATCATACTTATAAATCCATCTTTACCTAATGATTGTTCATATTTTTCCATAATACTTATAAATTTGTTATGACTAAGGGTTAAATCTTCTAGTCTATCATAGACTACGTTATCAATATTTTTTATTCCATACTTTATTAAATATTTTATATTTAGTTCAACATCTCTTCTGTTTGTCTCTAAATTATCTAAAATATAAGCATTAGTATTTTTTAAGATTTTATCATAAATTTCATTAGATATGTATTTTAATAAATATTCGGTATTCTTCTTCATAAATCAGCTCCTTTAAAATAATAAAAAGAAAGTTGGTAAAAGGACGGGCTTAAGTAGCTCGCGGTACCACCTTTCTTTATAATTTTCATTATACTCTTATAATCTATAACGTGATTAATCGTTAAAACTAAAGGGTGAATTCGTATTAGAATAATATCCTAGTTTTACAGCTACCACTAGTTCTCTATATATTAATGCTTTAATACTACTACTTCCTCATCACAGTTTTATAAGTTTTTACAAGATTTATTATAATATAGCTTTTTGGACAAGTCAATAATGAATGAATACTTTTCTTGATAATAAGTATTGGAATTGTTTATATTAAAGTATAAATTTGTTAGAAATAGTACCATAAATCATTACTTTGTTAATACTATTTTACATTTTGGCTCATTTTCATTTTACATTTTGGCTGGTTTTTATTTTACATTTTGGCTGTACTTTATTATATATAATCTAATTAGATGTTATGCTTTTGAAGTTATATAAGTTATATATTAGTGTTAATATAACAATACTGTGTTTTCTATGCTTTAATTTTACTGAAAAAGCTAATATTACTTTTCAGCTATAAATTTTTTACTACTAGCAATATTTAGAAATCCATTATAGCTACTAAGTTTTTCTAAATACATTGTTTTATCATTTTTCAGACTACTTAAATTTTTCTTAATTCTTCTTTTAGTTTTAGAACCTACTAAAATATATAGCTTTTTATTTTTAAGAATAAATTTATATCCTAGAAATGGAAGGCCGTTATTTAAATTATAAATTTGAGTTTTATCGTTTAAATATAATTTTTCTTTTAAAACAAATTTATTGATTTTTTCTAAGCATTTTTTGAGATAGTCTTTATCATGATGGAATAAAACTAAATCATCCATATATCTAACATAACATTTTACTTTTAGTTTTTCTTTTATATAGTGATCTAAGTCATTTAAATAAAAAATAGCCATTATTTGACTAGTCATATTTCCTATTGGTAATCCTTTTCCTTTTTGGTATAGGGGAATTCTATCTAACTCTAAGCATTTGGTTTCTTTTTCTTTATTACTTATTTTAAGGCTTTTAATGTGCTTTTTATATTTTTCTATTTCAAAGTTTATTTCTTTATTTACATAATCTTTGTCTGTACTTATGATAATTGATTTTATTAATTCAATTAAAGATTTATCATCAATTACTTTAGAGAGTTTTTTTATTAATATATCATGGTCTATACAATAAAAAAATTTATGAATATCACATTTTAGAACATAAATATCATCATGATTTACTTTTAGTTTGTTTATATATTTTTTTACGTACTCAATAGCATATTTTGTTCCCTTATCTTTTCTAGTGGCAACGTTTGTATTTATTAATCTTGGCTCTATTTGTGGTAATAATACGTATTTGCTTATTAAATGATTAACTATTTTATCACTTAAATTTTCACTCATAATAACCCGACATTTTGGTTTTACAATTAAAAATATATTATATTTGCCATGTTTATAGGTTTTATCTTTTAATAGAGTGTAAATGGTTATTAGATTAGAAGATAAGAATAGCTCAAATTTAGGAATTTTACCTTTTTTTCTTATTTTGGTTCTTATTTCATAATAAGTAGTAAAGATTTTTTCTATATCAAGAAGAACGTTATAGTCAACTTTCTTTAGTTTGTTCACTTTTAATTACTCCATAAGTTATTTTTCTTATCTCTATTATTGCTCTTACTACTACTTCAAATTGGCGTTTACTAATTATTTTTTTATTAAAGCTAACTTTAGAATAGAAATCTAACATACTTAAGTTTATCAGGAGATCTTTTAAATATTTTTGTTTTATTCTGTCAGTAGTATTGATATTGTAAGAAAAAATATTTTCTATTAGTTTGTATGATGTTGTTTCTATATTATTTTTTAGGACATATTCTTTATTTGGAAAATTTATTAATAATTTATTATAGTAATTTATTAACCTTTCGCTTTTAGATAGAAGTAGAAAATTAGAATTCATCTATAAACCTTTTTATCTTTTCATAATTATCTCTATTCTTTAATAAAAATGATATTCTCTCTAGGAGAAGTTCATTAGTTTTTAGGGTAAATTCTTCTTTTTTAGCTTTGGTATAATAGTCTAAATATTTGTTATCATCATATTCTATATTGTCTTCTTGACAATCAGTAATGACTATATAATTAATACTTAGTTCATTTAATTTACTAGTAACTTTATCTAAGGTATTAAGGGGAAAACCTATTCTATTATTAATAATTTGATATAAAAAAATTGAGTTCAAGATAAGAGCATCTTCATTATAGGTGGTATAAAAATTCCCTGATTTTATTAAAATTATGCTAGTTGGATATTGCTTTTTTAATTCTTTATGTTTGTCTTTAAGTTTCATCGTTACCTCCATTACTTGCAAATAGAGATCACTTGTGATCTCTACTTACGGGCAATAGCAATAGTATTAATAAGTAAGCATTATTAATACGTCTAAAGCCATATATTTAGAAATATTTTATTTCAAGGATTAATCTTGTTTCCAATCTAATAAATTAGATTATAATTTTTTTATTTCTAAAAAATTATTACTTCCTCTCACTATAAACCTTAATCTATAGTACACGGTTCGTTAGTAATATATACTAATTTGTAGTAGGAATCTGGGCGGACGCCGAGCGTATTCGTAGTCCAATTGTTGTTCAGGTTGCCATCCCCGTTCACGTTCCACACGTTCGCATCGCCGTTCCACGAGTTGAAGTTCGACGGCGAAGCAAAGCAAGGATACAACTGATTTTTTCAGATTAACCCCGTAACATTATATCATATAATAACCAGTTTTTTCCATTTTTTGAATTAATTTCTAAATAATAACTTAAAATAAATTACAAATCTATATTGCCTTTTAGAAAATCTAAGGCACTTATTTGTTTTATACCGTCATAATCAACAGTATCATAATCTAATGTTATTATGTATTTAGGATAATTATCTGCTATATTTTTTAATGGTGTTAATTCTCTTTCGAGTGTTTTTTCATCTCTTACCGAAAGGGATACTTGGATATATTTTATGCCAGTATTATTTTTTACAACAAAATCAATTTCTGTATCATCATTTTTACCGATATATATATCATAATTTCTTCTTTTTAATTCTAAAAATACTACATTTTCTAATATGCTTCCATAATCTTTAACTGAACCTAATAAATAATTTCTTAATCCTAAATCACATACATAATATTTATTTCCAGTTTTTAAATAATCTTTTCCTTTTATATCATATCTTGATATCTTATATATAATATAACTATCTATTAGGGCACTTAAATAATTTTCTACTGTATTAACAGAGCATTTTCTATTGTTAGAGTTAAGGGTATTGGCAATTTTATTTGTTGATACTAATTGTCCAATGTTATCAAAGATAAATTTTGTGACACTTTCTAAAATCATTGTATCTTTAAAGCTATTTCTAGAAACAACATCTTTTAATAAAACAGTATTATAAATTCCTTCTAAATAGTTTCTAACAAGTTCATCATCATTATCTAAATTTAGGAGATATGGAAAACCACCATTTTTAATATACAAATTATATTTTTTGGCTTCATCATTTTCACCATAATACTCTAAATATTCTTTAAATGATAGTGGTAGTAAATGAAGTTGCATGTATCTCCCTGTTAAATATGTGGCTAACTCTCCTGATAACATATAAGAGTTTGATCCTGTTATATATATATCAACATTATCTTTTATGAATAAGCCATCTATAGCTTTTTCAAAATTTTTTAACATTTGAACCTCATCTAAAAATATGTAATTCATTTTACCAAAAATTAATTTTTTTTCTATATATGTATACAATTCTCTCCAATTGTTAAACTGCATATCACTAGGATTTTCAAAGTTAAGACTTATTATTTGCTCTTCAGAAATGTTGTTTTTTAATAAATAATCTTTATATAACTTAAATAAAGTAGATTTACCACATCTCCTTATTCCTGTTATTACTTTAATTATTTTCTTATCTTTTAATTTTAATAAGTAATCTATATATTCTTGTCTTGTAATCATATCTTCCACCTCAAAATATATTATATACTAGTTTTCTATTTTTATCAAAAGTTTTTTCA
>CAKPER010000034.1 GCA_934149245.1 uncultured Bacilli bacterium
ATAATGAAAAAAATACCATATAACTAGAATTTATGAGGGATAGACTTTTAGAGAGATATTTGATACAATATTTGTGGTGATTAATATGGGCAAATATGATTTGGTAGCAAGTTATCATGATGGAAATGGTAATTTTTATAACGAAAGAATTATTCGGATAGATGGAATCAAATTAGATACTTTAGCAAATATTGATTTTTATACATCAGGAATGCAAGAAGATGAGGTGTGGAGAGAAATCTCAAAAGCGTGTGATTTGAATGATTGTAATTTATTATCTATTAGGTATTTGGGAAGTGATAGTAGAAGACCTTTATATTATAAAGTATTATATTCTAATCCTAGTATAAATTCTTGTTCAGTTGATTTGAAATTAAAAGCAGGTAAGGATAGAAAACATAGCTATTTTATAAATAAAAATAATAAATATTTTCAACAAGAGTTAGAAAAACTAGAAAATTTGATTAAGAATAAAGATATTGATAAACTAAAAGAAAGAATGAGTGATAATCAACATTTAGCATTTCTAATTAAAAGATATATAGATAATACTGATGCCTACGAGGATTATGATGCTAAAAAAATGGCATATGATGATATTATTGCTGAATTTTCAAAATATATAAATTTTCGTAAATGGATACTTAGTGGCAATAGAAAAGCACATACTAAAAAAACAATTTATAGCACTAAGAATAATAGTAAACATAAGTATAATTATAAACATGTTCCTAGTGATAATTATGATAATTTATATGAACAACTTCGTATTGAAAGACAAGAAATATTAGATAGTTATAATATTAATAATTTAGAAAAAGAAGAGTTTTTAGATGAAAGTGAATTAGACCAGATGGGATATGAAATTGATCCAGTTATGGCTGAGAGAATAAAGAAGCAAGAAAAAAATTTAAACAAAGTTAAAAAGAAGTCAAAGAAATTAAGCCATGAAGAGGAAAAGTGGTGGTAGTGTGAAGAAAAATAGTTTTATAGAAGGAACAATTGTTGCAACTCTGGGAATTTTACTTGTTAAAGTAATAGGTGTTATTTATGTAATACCATTTAATGCTATAATTGGTGAACAAGGTGGTGCTTTATACGGTTATGGCTATAATGTATACCAATTATTTTTAGGAATATCTAGTGCAGGATTTCCATTTGCTATTAGTAAGATAACTAGTGAATTTAATGCTTTAGGATATAAAAAAGCTGTTAAAGATACATATAATATTGCTTTAAAAATAATATCTTTGATTTCTATTATAATGTTTATTCTGTTATTTGTGTTTGCTCCTTATATTGGTAAACTCATAATAGGTTCTGCTACTGGTGGTAATACTTATTCAGATATAGCTTTCGTTATTAGAATGGTATCTTTTGCTATTTTAGTAATTCCTTTTTTATCTGTAACGAAAGGATTTTTACAAGGATATAAATATATTACACCATATTCTGTTAGTCAAGTTATAGAACAAGTAGTTCGCGTTTTAGTAATATTAGTTGGTAGTTTTTTATGTGTGAAAGTATTAAAATTACCTCTTAGGTATGCTGTTGGAGTTGCTATGTCTGGAGCATTTTTTGGAGGATTGGTCGCATATATATATTTAAAAATTAAGATGAAAAAATCTAAATTATTAGCAGCTGATGTAACAGGGGATAATAATTTAGTTACAAAAAAAGAAATAATTAGAAAAATTATTGCCTATTCAGTTCCATTTATTTTAATTAGTTTAGTTAATAATTTATATACAACTATTGATATGATACTAATTTCTAGAACTTTTTCTGATTTGTTAGGATTTTCTTCTAAGGTAACAGAATCTATAGTTGGAGTTTATACAACTTGGGGAATGAAACTTAATAATATTATTTTAGCTGTATCTACTGGACTTGTTACTAGTTTAATTCCTAATATAGTCGATAGCTTTACTAAGAAAAATATGAGAGATGTTAATAATAAATTTAATAAAGCATTGCAATGCGTATTACTTGTAATAGTGCCACTTACTATATTTTTCTCAATGCTAAGTAATTCTTTATGGACGTTATTTTATGGTCATAGTCATTATGGGCCTATTGTTTATAAGATGTTTGTATTTATATCACTTTTTGGTGGTGTTTATACTATAATAGTTAATACTTTACAGGGAATTAATCGTTACAAATTGGTTATGTTTACTGTTATAATAGGACTAGTTTTTAATGGAATATTTGATGTCCCATTTATGTTGCTTGCTGATAAGATAGGTGTTAATGCTAGTTATGGAGCTGCTATGGCAGATATAATGGGATACATATTATCAATTGGCCTTTCTATGTATGTATTGTATAAGAAATATAAATTTAATTATAAAAGTACGATTAAGTCAATTCCTAAATATGTAGTGTCTTGGGCTATATTTGTTGCTAGTATTTTGGCACTAGGACTTGTTATACCTACTAATCTTAAAGGACGTATTATTCAATTGCCTATATTGGCTTGCTATGGTGTAGTGTGTTTTTCTATATATGTATATGTATGTTATAAAAATGGATTATTAAAGCAAGTTTTTGGTAGTAAAGTAGATAGTATTGCTAATAAGTTAGTAAAAAAATTTAAAATGGCGAAATAGAGTAATTAACAACTCTATTTTATTTTGGCAAAGTATGGACTTTGAATGATAATTTTGTTACAATAATTTAGAATTTATATGAGGTGATTAGGTTATGGTTAAGGGAAAACCATTTGTAAAATGGGCTGGAGGTAAGAGACAAATAATAGATAAATTACTTACTTATGTTCCAGATAATTATAATTGTTATTATGAGCCATTTATAGGAGGAGGGGCTTTATTTTTTGAACTTTCGCCTCTCAAGGCTGTAATTAATGATAGTAATGAAGAACTTATGAATGTTTATAGAGTTCTTTGTTCACATGATAAATATAGTAAAATGTGTAAAGTTTTAAATGATTATGAAGCTAATAATTGTGAAAAGTTTTATTATGAGATTAGAAATAAAGATAAGGAAGCTAGTTTTAAGAGACTTAGTGATTATAAGAGAGCTGCTAGGACTATTTATTTGAATAAGTCTTGTTTTAATGGGCTTTATAGAGTTAATAAGAAGGGTTATTTTAATGTTCCATATAATAAAAAAGATAAGATAAATACTTATGATGGAGCAAATTTGATTACTATTAATATTCTTCTTAGTTTAAATGATATTACTATAAGATGTTGTGATTTTGAACTAGCAGTAGAGGATGCTAAAGAAGGAGATTTTGTTTATTTTGATCCACCATATGATTCTGATAATGGAGTATTTAATAGTTATACAGAAGAGGGCTTTGGAAAAGATGAGCAGAGAAGACTAGCTGATGTATTTAAGAAGTTAGATAAGAAGGGTGTTAAGGTAATGTTGTCTAATCATAATACTGATTTAGTTAATGAATTATATAAAGATTATAATATTCATGTAATAGAGGCGAAGAGGAGTATTAATTCAAAAGGAAATAAAAGAGGTCGTGTTGAGGAAGTTATTATTACTAATTATGTGAATAATAGAGATATAAATGATATGAATTTAGAAAATAGCGAAAATTAGCAATTAACTATTGACTTTGCTAAAAAAAAGTTTTATAATGAGCTTAGCATTCAAGAAATGGGATTGCTAAGGAAGTGATTTAATGCTGACAGAACGACAAGATAGAATATTAAAAATAATAGTAGAAGATTATGTTAAGACTATTAGACCAATTAGTTCATCTAAAATAAATAAGCTAATTAATTGTTCTAGTGCTACTATTAGAAATGAAATGGCACATTTAGAGGAGCTTGGTTTACTGGAAAAAGATCATTTTGCTTCTGGTAGAACCCCTAGTGAAGCTGGGTATAAGTATTATGTTGCTAATTTGATGAAACCTAAGGATATGACTGGTGAGGATATGCTTAAGTTACAGACAATTTTTAAAAATAATTCTTTAGCTTTATCTGATACAATAAGAAAAAGTATTGCTATTGTATCGGAGATAACTAATTATACTTCAATTGTTTTAGGAACAGATGCTAAAGAAAATAAACTAAAAAAAGTAGAAGTGATTCCTTTAGAAGATGCTAAAATATTGACTATGGTTATTACAGATAAAGGAGTAGTTGAACATAAGAATTTGTATTTGCCAAGTACTATTTCTTTAGAAGATGTTACTAAAACTGTGGAACTTATAAATAAACTGATTGTAGGGACTCCAATTAATGAAGTTTCTAAAAAACTTGAGTATGAAGTTAAACCTATAATAGGAAAATATGTAAAGCAACATGAAGTCTTGTATAATGCCTTTTATAATGCATTTAGTGAGTTTTCAAATAGTAGTGCTGATGTTTGCTTTGCTGGAAAAAGTAATTTTTTAAATCAACCCGAATTCAGTGATGTCGGTAAATTGAAGGAATTAATGTCAAAATTTGATGATGTTAATAATATCAAAAAAGAAGAAAAAAATGGTATAAATATTTATGTTGGTAAAGATTCAGAGATATCTGATGATGTATCTGTTGTTAAAACAAAATATAATATCAATGGTGAAGAGGGAACAATTGCTATTGTAGGTCCAAAGAGGATGGAGTATGATAGAGTAGTTAGTTTACTTGATTATATAAAAGAAAATATTGGAGGAAATGATGAATAAAGAAAAGAAGAAAGAACAAGAAAGTAATGTTGAAGAACAAGAAGTTATGAATGAAGAAGAAGTAGAAACAGAGAAAGAGCAAAATAAAGAGTGCTCTTGTGATAGTAAGGATAAGGAATGTTCTTGTAAGGAAAAGAAAAAAGATAAAAAAAGTATTTTTAAGAAGGATAAGCAAGAGATAGAAGAACTTACAAAACAAGTTAATTCTCTTAAAGAGTTACTTCTTAGAAATCAAGCTGAACTTCAAAATTATAAAAGAAGAAAAGATGAAGAAGTATCTAGATTTATGAAATATAAGGATGAGGATCTTATTAAAGAATTTTTGACTGTACTTGATAATTTTGAAAGAGCTATAAAGATGGATGATAATGATTTAACAGATGAGGTATCAAGATTTTTAAAAGGATTTAAACTTATTTATAGTAATACTATAAGTATTTTAGAAAAGTTTGAAGTAAAAGAGATTGATGCTGAAGGAGTTTCATTTGATCCAGATTATCATCATGCTGTATTAACTGATCATGATGATAGTAAACCTGCAGGTGTTGTATTAGAAGTATTACAAAAAGGGTATATGTATAAAGATAGAGTTATAAGACCTGCAATGGTTAAAGTTAATGAATAAATTTAGAAAATTTAAATAATAATTTAATTAGAGGAAAGGTGATAATATGAGTAAAATAATTGGAATAGATTTAGGTACAACTAATAGTTGTGTATCTGTATTTGAAGGTGGAGAGGCTAAGGTAATTGCTAACTCTGAGGGTTTAAGAACTACTCCATCTGTTGTTGCATTTAAAAATGGAGAAATGATTGTTGGTGAGAAAGCTAAACGTCAAGCTATTGTTAATCCTGAAACAATAAGTTCTGTAAAAAGATTAATGGGAACTAGTAAGAAAGTTAAAGCTAATGGTAAGGAATATTCTCCTGAAGAAGTTTCTGCTATGATTCTTGGAGATTTAAAGAAGACTGCTGAGGATTATTTAGGTGAAAAAGTAACTAAGGCTGTAATTACTGTTCCAGCATATTTTAATGATTCACAAAGACAAGCTACAAAGAATGCTGGTAAGATTGCTGGCTTAGAAGTAGAGAGAATTATTAATGAGCCAACTGCTGCAGCATTAGCTTATGGTCTTGATAAACAAGATACTAATGAGAAGATTTTGGTTTATGACTTAGGTGGTGGTACTTTTGATGTATCAATTCTAGAACTTGGTGATGGTGTATTTGAAGTATTATCTACATCTGGAAATAACCACTTAGGTGGAGATGACTTTGATAATAGACTAGTTGATTATGTTGTTGCTGAAATAAAGAAGGATGAAGGTGTAGATTTATCTAGTGATAAGATGGCTATGCAGAGAATTAAGGAAGCTAGTGAAAAAGCTAAGAAGGATTTGTCTGGTATGACTTCTACTCAAATTTCATTACCATTCATTGCTCAAGTTGATGGTAACCCTGTAAACTTTGAGATGGATATTACTAGAGCTAAGTTTGAATCTTTAATTTCAGATTTAGTTGATTCTACTACTGAACCTGTTAGAAAGGCTTTGAAAGATGCTAGTATTACTAAGAATGATATTGATAAAGTAATATTAGTAGGTGGATCTACTCGTATTCCAATGGTTCAAGAACTAGTTAAGAAAGAAACTGGTAAGGATCCTTCTAAAGGTGTAAATCCTGATGAAGTTGTATCTATGGGTGCTGCTATTCAAGGTGGTGTTTTAACTGGTGATGTTAATGATATAGTACTTCTTGATGTAACACCATTATCTCTTGGTATTGAAACATTAGGTGGAGTTATGACTAAGTTAATAGATAGAAATACAACAATTCCTACTAGTAAGAGTCAAGTTTTCTCTACTGCTGCTGATAATCAACCTGCTGTAGATATTCATGTATTACAAGGTGAGAGACCAATGGCTGCTGATAATAAAACATTAGGTAACTTCCAACTTACTAATATCCCACCAGCACCTCGTGGAGTACCACAAATTGAGGTTACTTTCGATATAGATGCTAATGGTATTGTTAATGTAAAAGCAAAAGATTTGGGAACAAATAAGGAACAATCTATAACAATAACTGCTACTAATACATTAAGTGATGAGGAAATTGAGAAGATGAGAAAAGAGGCAGAGGCTAATAAAGAAGAAGATGACAAAAAACGTGAGTTAGTTGATGCTAAAAATGATGCTGAACAAATTGTGTTTATGACAGAAAAAGCTATTAAAGATCTTGGAGATAAGGTTAGTGATAGTGATAAGAAAGAAGCAGAAGAGTTAATAGAAAAAGTTAATAAAGCTATTTCTTCTGATAAAGTTGATGATATAAAAGCTGCTAAAGATAAATTATTAGAAAAAGCTAATGCTTTATCAGCTAAAGTATATGAAGAAGCTGCTAAGAATAATCAAGCTAATGCTTCAGATGGTGCAACTGGAACTGATAATAGTAATAAAGATAAAGATGATAATGTAGTAGATGCTGATTATGAAGAAAAGTAGAAGGTAATAAAGTTCTAGGTGACTAGAACTTCCTTGCTTTTTATTGTTGAAAGAGAGGTAAAATATGAATAAAAAAGACTACTATGAGGTTTTAGGTGTTTCTAAGACAGCTACTGAAGCAGAAATAAAATCAGCATTTAGAAAACTTGCTAAAAAATATCATCCAGATGTTTCTAAGGAAGAGAATGCGGCTGAAAAGTTTAAGGAATGTCAAGAGGCTTATGCAGTTCTTTCTGATCCTGATAAAAGACGTCAATATGATCAATTTGGTCATGCAGCTTTCTCTGGTGGAGCAGGTGGCTCTGGTATGGGTGGCTTCTCTTCTAATTTTGATTTTGGTGATATGTCTGATATATTTGATGATATATTTGGTGGCCTTGGAGGCTTTGGTGGTTTTCATCAATCAAATTCTAGAAGAGGTGCAACTGGCCCACGTAAGGGGAATGATGTTCTTTATAGAATGACTATTGATTTTGAAGAAGCAGTTTTTGGCTGTAAAAAAGAGATAAAGATTGATGTTGTTGATAATTGTCCTGATTGTGATGGTAAAGGTGGCTTTAATTCCAGTACTTGTTCTGAATGTCGTGGTTCTGGTACTATTACTCAAGAACAAAGAACGATGTTTGGTACTTTTCTTACTAAGACTACTTGTCCATATTGTAATGGTACTGGTACTACTTTTGAAAAAAAATGTACTACTTGTAAGGGAAAAGGTAAGATTAAGAAGAATAAAACAATTGAAATTAAAGTTCCTGCTGGTATAGATACAGAAAATAGGCTTCGTGTTGCTGGTCGTGGTGAAGCTGGTAGTAATGGTGGAAATAATGGAGATTTATATGTTGAATTTACTGTAAGAGATCACGAATTTTTTGTGAGAGAAGAGGATGATATCTATATTGAACTACCTCTTACTATTACTGAGGCTGCTCTTGGGTGTAAAAAAGAAGTACCAACTTTGTATGGTAATATTAATTTAACAGTTCCTGCTGGTACGCAGTCTAATGATAAATTTAGAATTAAAGGGAAAGGTGTTACTAATGTTTCTACTAAGCGTAAAGGTGATATGTATGTTGTTAGTGATGTTGTTATACCTGAAAAGTTAACTCGTGATCAGAAGAAGTTATTAGATGAGTTGAGTAATACTGATTTAGCTAATTCTTCTAAGTTTAAAAAATATAATAAATATTTAAGTAAATAGAGTGTCAAATTAATTTTTGATGCTTTTTTTGCGGTTAACATATATGTATTGACTATTGCATTTTAATTAATAATCTTCTATATTTAATATATCATTATGTTATGTTGGAGGTGTTATATGCAACGATACTTTGCTAAAGATAGATTGGGTGATAATTTAATTTTACAAGATAGTGATTTACACCATATAAAAAATGTGATGAGAATGAAAGTTGATGATGAGATAGAAGTTATTTATGATAAGATATTATATATATGTAGAGTTGGTGATTTGTCTATAAATGAATTTTCTATTGTCAAAAGAATTGATGAAGATAATGAGATGGATGTTGAAGTTACCGTTGCTGTTTCTTTGGTTAAAGAACAGAAGATGGATTTAATTTTGCAAAAGCTTACAGAACTTGGTGTTAAGAGAATAATACCTCTAAAAATGGAGAGAAGTATAATAAAATTGGATGAAAAAAAATATAAAAAAAAGAAAGAACGTTGGTTAAATATTTGTAAAGAGGCTTGTGAACAATCTAAGAGAAATGTTATACCAGAGATTACTGATATAAAAACAGTTAAGGAATTGGATGGAGACTATGATCTTAAATTTGTTTGTAGTGTAAAAAATAAAGAAAACTTGATTAATAAATATTTACAAGAAAATAAGGAATATGCTAAAATTATATTTGTTATAGGATCTGAGGGAGGAATTACAGATAGAGAAGAACGGATACTTAATGATAATGGTTTTGTTTCTGTTTCTTTGGGAAAAAGAGTCTTGAGAGTTGAAACTGCTGCTATTTATGTGGCTAGTATTTTGAATTTTTGCAATATGTAGTATTGGGGTGATGTGGGTGTTTTATACGTTGAATATAGAAACTTTTAGTAATATAATATCAGTATTTATTATGTTTTTTTTGAGTGTTAGTACTATTTTTTTATTAATAAGTAATAGAAATTTAAGAAAAGAAATTAATGATTTAAAGATGGGAAATATGATACTTGATAGAGAGAAAGATAAGGAAGTTACTGATATAATGTCTATTAGTGAATTATCTAAGGAAGATGATAGAGAACTTAAATTGGATATAGATGTTGATAATAAGAAAGATATAAAAAAAGAAATTAAGAAGAGTAGTGGTGATGTGGTAGATAATATGAGGAGTAATTTGAAAAATAAAACAAAGGTTAGTGTTAATTCTAAGAGACCTTATTCGAAAAATATTTTATATAGTACGGTAAAAAATACATCACCTGTTGCTTTGGATGTTTCAGTAGATGATTTTAATGTTTCAGAGTATGTTAAAAATAACAAAAGAGAAAATGATAATAAAGATTATTTGCAGACTGTTAAAGAGGCTTTAGCTAATGAAAGCGTGCCTGAACCTATTGTTCTTACTGATTATGAAAAAGATCAGGAAGAGAATGCTATAATTAGTTGTAGAGAGCTTATGAATATTGGAAAGAAAAATAATTCTAATACTCCTGATGAAACGCTAGAGTTTATAGAAGAATTAAAAAATTTTAGAAATAATTTGAAATAACAACTTGTTGAAAATATGTTTTAGTAAGTACATAACTTTTTTAGTTGTTCATATAGTTTAATATGAATAATAGCAATACTAGGACGTTTGGGGATGGTATTAATAAAACCAACAGATCCTCATCTAAATTAATAACATTAACAGCATTTTTAATTGGCTATTTTTTAATTGATAATTTAAATAGTAATGAACAGAGTGCTTTAGGTAATTTTTTTATGTTAATTGGTCAAACTTTATGCACATCTGGTAGCGATAATTTTAGAAAAGATTGGAGCCCCTATGCAAACCCAACTAATTATACTTCTGATAGAGAGAATACTAAAAGCGATGAATTTTCTTTTTTTGATAATAACAGTGACAAAAGTTATATGAGTAGGGAAGAAGCAGTGGAAATGTTAAAAAAAGCTAGAGATATATTTGATAGAGAAATAAATAAATTAAAATAGTTTAGGATAATTGATATTTGAAAATATATTTTTGTATAAGTAGTTAGAACTATTTGGATAAAATTTTAACTGCTTTTTTACTTGTGTTTTAAACTAAAAATAGTTGTTAGTGTAGATACTAAATTATTTTGGAGGGATATGTTTTGATGAATTACTTTAAATTCTGTGTTTTATAACAAAAATGAGTGATTTTGTAAATTTAATGAGATTATGTTATTGCAATTGTAAAAACTATTATTAGTTGCTATAATAGATAAAGGTAAAAAAGAAAGAGTGATAAAATGATATATTTAGATTATTCTGCTACTACTCCTGTTGATAAGAGAGTTCTTGAAACTTTTAATAAGGTGTGTTTGAATTATCCTGGAAACAGTAATTCACTTCATAAATTGGGAATAGAAGCACATGAATTAGAAGAATATGCTACTAATAAAATTGCTGATATTCTATCTTTAGATAATAAGGAAATTATTTATACTAGTGGGGCTAGTGAATCAAATAATCAGGCTATAAAAGGAGTTTGTTTTAAGTATAAAAATAGAGGTAATCATATTATTACTACTTATTTAGAACATTCTTCGGTTATTAACACTGTCAATTATTTGTCTAATAATGGTTTTGAAGTTGATTTTGTTAAATTAGATGATGATGGAAGGGTTGATTTAAAACATTTAAAAAGTTTGATGACTAATGATACAATTTTGGTTAGTATTTGTATGGTTGATAGTGAACTTGGTATTATGCAACCAATTTCTGATGTTAAGAGAATTTTGAAGGATTATCCTAAGTGTTTGTTTCATGTTGATTGTACTCAAGCGTTAGGTAAGATAGATATAGATTTTTCTATGATGGATTTAGCTAGTGTTTCTGCTCATAAAATATATGGAATGAAGGGTAGTGGACTGCTTATTAAGAATAAAGATTTAAATATATTGCCTTTGATACATGGAGGAAAGAGTACAACTATTTATAGAAGTGGTACGCCAGCTTTGCCACTTATTGTTTCCACTATGAAGGCAATTGAATTGGTTTATGCTGATATGGATAAGAATTATTCTTATGTAGAAGGTTTGAAAAATATGATTATAGAAAAAATAAAAAAATATGATAAAGTGCATATTAATAGTACAAAGTATTCTATAGGTTATGTATTAAATTTGAGTATATTAGGAGTAAAACCAGAAACATTTGTTCATTCATTAGATGAAAAAGAAATTTATATATCTACTAAGAGTGCTTGTTCAAATACGGATACTATGTCTTCTTCTGTATATTCTGTTACTAAAAATAGAGATTTTGCTATGCATAGTATTAGAATTAGTTTATCTTATTTAACAACAAAAGATGAAATTTTTGATTTTTTGATTGCCTTTGATGAATGCTATAAAAAATATGTTTATTAGTTTATTTATAGTGCTATAAAGTATAATATTAATTATTTAAATGTGATTAGATATTATACTTATTTTTATTTCTTCATTCTAAAACAAAATAGTGATTTTTATTATATTTGAAATGATATGATAATGTGTTATTTTTTTATTTAATGTTTTTAGAAATTTTTGCTATAAAAATAGGATACAAATTAGTATTTTTATTTTTATAGTTTAATTTTAATATTTGAAATTTATATGAATTTGAAAAGATTATGATTATTGTTACAAATTAAAATCTTTAGATATTGGTTGTTGTTGTAAATGATAAAATTAATCTTAATCAATTATCTTGAAAATGTTTTTATAATATGATAATCATTAATATAAAATATATTTTATAGTGTATTGGTTACTTAGCGGTTAAAAAATAATAATAACGATTAGTTAAAAGTATTATTTTTTTTTGATAATTTTGATTATAAATTCGGCGTTTTGTTTACTTGATGTAAAATGATGTAAAAAAAGCAAAAAAACATTTTATTTGTATTGACGAATTACTACATTGATGCTAAAATGTTAATTGTGTTTCGGAGAAAACAGCTTATATCGTATGATGCTTATAAGAAAAAAAGTAAAAAACTTTTAAAAAAGCATTGACAATCATTAAAAGATTTGATATAGTATTAGCTGTCTTTGAAAGAAAGACGAGTGATGTTCTTTGAAAACTGAGCAAAACGTCGATTTTGAGTAGCAGATTAAAT
>CAKPER010000035.1 GCA_934149245.1 uncultured Bacilli bacterium
TATTTTGAAATTAGTCAAAGATATGGAGATAGATGCTATCGAAGGAAATTACATATACGTTGATAGAAATAATCAAAGAATAGACGAGTGTGCAGAATGGTGCAAATTTGCTAGAGAAAATAATTTAATTTGTACTATTGGTTCTGATTTTCATAATGATGATGGAATTAGACCTATTATAGGACTTGGAAATGATAAGATAACTTTAAGTAATGAAGATATAGAGAAAATTTTAAATTATTTATTAGGTTAACATGTTAATAAGACTTAATAATAAAAACAATGTAAAATATACTATAATACAATTATGTAAAAGTAGCAACTAGAAGTAAAGAAAAGCAATTTAAAGCTTTATTACCTAGCTTAAAAAAGTATTTTTGTATATTGGGATAAAAGAACTATTTTTTATTGCTCTTTGCTCTAATCTTTGCCTTAAAATTATAATTGTTTCCTAGAATTATATTTTATCATTAAAAATTTCAAAGTCATTTACTAAGATAACAAAAAGTGTTAGAATAGATGGCAAAACTTTTTTAATAAGTTTATTGTCTCTATACTTGATTAATATAGATCAAACCATTCTTTATCAATTAAAATCTAAAAATGAATAACTTTAAAATGTTTTAGGAGGAAAAAATGAAATTAAATTGCGAAAAAATCAAAGAATTAGACTCAAAAGATATTCTACAAATAATCCTACCTATAGTAGATAATATTTATAAAAAAGTAGAATATATAGAAATACCAAAAGATGAATTTTATGCCTTAGTAATTGATAATATTATGGATTCTAAAATTACATATAATGGTACTATTTCATACGAAAAATATATTAAAAATAAAATAGATTTATCATTATCTTTCCAAATAAAGAAGTATCTTCTTATTCCAGAAAAATCTTATATAATTATAAATAATTATATAAATACTTATCTAAGTTTAGGACTTACAATTAATGATTCAATTCAAGAGATAAAAAAATTAGATAATTTTTTTGAAAAATATGATTATATTCCAGATCCAGATATGTTATTAAAAATAACTAAAAATAATCAAAAATTTTCCAGGATGATTCAATTAATTATAGGTGAAAATACAAACCAAGTTGAAATTGACCATTTAGCAAAACTTTCTGATGATAATACATTAATACTAGTGGTTGAAATTTATTGTATGTTAAATAATATTGAATTTAAAGAATCAGAAATGGATTCTGAAATAACTCTACCAAAAGATGAGCCTGAAGTAACAAGTAGTTTAAAAATATATTTACAAGAGATAAATAAAAGGCCATTGCTTTCTTTGAAAGAAGAACAAGAGCTAGCTAAACAAATTTCAGAGGGCAATGAAGAAGCAAAAAATATATTTATTGAAAGTAATTTAAGATTGGTTGTTAGTGTAGCAAAAAAATATATTGGTAGAGGCTTATCTTTTCTGGATTTGATTCAAGAAGGAAACATTGGTTTAATGACGGCTGTAAATAAATATGATTTAAGTAAAGGAGTTAAATTTTCATCTTATGCTGTATGGTGGATACGTCAATCAATTCAACGAGCCGTAGAGGATAAAGGAAGAAATATCAGAATACCAAGTTATATGAGTAGGGAAATTAGTAAATATAAAAAGGCAGTATCTACTCTAGAATTAAAATTAAATAGAGAACCAACCGTAAATGAGATAGCTAGTGAAATGAATATATCAATTACTGAGGCAACAAAATTAAAAAAAATTCAAATTGATACAGTAAGCATAAACAAATTGGTTGGTGATGAAGAGGATAATGAACTAGAAGATTTTATTTCATCTACTGAAGAAACACTTGAAGAAAAAGTAATTACTAGTACTATGCAAGAGAAAGTTAGAGAATTATTAGAAAAAGAATTAACTTCCAAAGAAGCAGATGTATTGATATTAAGATTTGGCCTTAATGATGGAAAGCCTTTATCATTAAGAGAAATTGGGGAAAGACTTAATATTTCTCCAGAAGGAGTTAGAAAAAATGAAACAAGAGCTTTAATGAAATTAAGAAAGTCAGATTCTATAAAAACATTTGTAGAGTATATGGATGTACCATTTGAAGCATTAGAACAATTAGATAATTTTAGAAAACTGTATAAAGAAACAGGAGATACAACTAAAAAATTTTTGAAAAAAAGGAAAAAATCAGATGTTCAAAGGAAGATTAAAACAATATATGACCACTTTGAAGATTACTCAAAAGAACAAATAGATACTGTTTTAGAAAATTTATCTGAAGAAGAAAAAGAATTAATAGTAGCAAGATATGGAGAAAATTTAAATAATCCAGTACCAGGGGAATTAAATATGAAACAAAGCCAAAAATTTTATCGCCTAATTCCTAAAATAAGAAAAATTTTAAATAGTCAAAATAGTGCTTCAAAAAAAGAAACTAAAGAAGTTGAATCTGAAAATATTTTAAGTAATCAAGAAACAGCTAATTTAACTAAATCATCTTTAAAAGATAAAAGTGTAATAAAAGAAGAAAAAAGAGTAGATACGCCAAAAAAACAGCCTCTTAAAATAAAAAGTTTTTATGAATATTTTAATGATTATTCTAAAGAACAAATAAATATCATTTTAAAAAACTTATCAGAAAAAGAAAAATCATTAATAATAACAATGTATGGAAAAGATTTAAGTAATCCAGTACCAGCTAGATTAAGCTATGAACAAACAATAGATTTTTGTAAAGTCTTAATTCCCAAAATAAGAGATCTTTTAGATAACCAAAATATAAATATAAAATCAAAGAAAATAAGAAGTATTTATGAGTATTTTAAGGATTATCCAAAAGAACAAATAGATACTGTTTTAGAAAATTTGTCTGAAGAAGAAAAAGAATTAATAGTAGCAAGATATGGAGAAGATTTAAATAATCCGGTATCAGGTAAATTAAACAAAGAACAAATAAATAAATTTTATAATATTTTAATCCCAAAAATAAGAAGACTATTAGCAGGACCAAATAAAAGAAGTCAAAAAAGAAAAACCATTTACGAATATTTTAATGGGTATTCTAAAGAACAAATAGATACTGTTTTAGAAAATTTATCTAAAGAAGATCAAGCTTTATTAAGAGGAAGATATGGAGAAGATTTAAATAATCCAGTACCAAGCAAACTGAATAAAAAGCAATTAAATAAATTTTATAATAACTTAATTCTTAAAATAAACAAGCTTTTAGCCAGCCAAAGTAGTACTATAAAAACAAAAGAAAATATTTTAAATAATGAAGAGTCAAATAATTCAACTAAATCATTTTTAAAAGAAGAAAATGATAATAATGAAAAAGGAGAACGAATAGATATGACAAAAAGAACAACCAAAAAAATTAGAAGTATTTATGAATATTTTGATAGTTATTCAAAAGAACAAATAGATAATGTTTTAAAAAACTTAACTAAAGAAGAACAAGCCTTATTAAGAGCAAGATATGGAGAAGATTTAAATAATCCAGTACCAGGTAAATTAAGTTTAACACAGCAACAAAAATTTTATAGTGGTTTAATAGCAAAAATAAGAAGGCGTTTATCTAAACAGAATACTGAAGTAAGAAAAAATAATGAAAAAATTAAACCAGAAGAAAAAGCAATAGTTGAAAATATAGCAGAAAATTGTAACAAACAAGATATTACAAATAAAGAAAATGTTCCTATCAAACAAGATATAAAGGTAATGTCAGAAGATGATTACACTGAAATGTTAGAATTACTAAGAACGCCAATATTTGAACAAACAATTAATACCTTATCAATTAAAGAATCAGCAATTGTTGCTTTAAAACTTGGATATATAGATGGAAAGTGTTTCTCTGATGAATATATTGCTGAATTTCTAAAAATAGAAAAAACTGAAATTAAAGAAATTACTAAAAAAGTTTTACTATTATACAAAGAAAATCTTAATAAATTTGTTGATCATGCAATAGAAACAGTTACAGAGCAGCCTCGAAAACTATCCAAAAAAATAAAATAATAAATGTGATAGTATACTTCTAAATATATTAAACTTAAATATTATTTTCTTTATAGTTTTTAGAAAAAATAACATATTATTAATTAGCAAAATAGAGATTCTTACATTTACTAGAATCTCTTTTACTATTTAATCTACACCTCTAAAAAACTATTATACTATATATTATAAAACCATATTAAATCTTAACTTAATTTAATTCCCTTAAAAAATAAATTCATAAAAAAAGCTTAGCTAATTTATAATTTTTTTCTAAGCTTTATTTCTATTATTTTCTACCTTTAGCAGTATTTAATATTTTCTCATCAGCAAACCTAATTACATCATTAATATCCTTAGTACAATTAGTCATTCCAGTTTTATTACAAATTAAATTCTGATATTTAGAAAATCTTGGATCTAGACAACTAATTACTCCAGTATCAGTACCACTTCTTATTAAACGACCTGCTGCTTGAGTAAATTTTGTTAGCATACTAGGAATATAAACCTCACTAAATTTTTCAGTATCTCTAGCATATCTACTAGCCTTATATTGTGATACAGCATCTACAACATCAAATGGTAAATGAGTAATAATTAAATTACTTAAAGATTTACCCTTAATATCAACGCCTTCCCAGAAAGCACCTGTTGCAAATAAACAAGAATCTGTATCATCTTGAAATTTCTGTTTAATTTCTGTAGCATTATTATTACTCTGAAGTAATAGTGGAAAATCATAATTTTTACTTGCGAGTATTTTATAACAATCATTCATACACTTTTTAGAAGTAAAGAGAACTAAAGCCTTACCATTAGTAGCTTTTATTAACTTATCAATCTCTATAGCTAAATCTATGACATAATTATTATAATCATTAGGTACAGAAATATTTGGATTAAAATACATTAAAGTATTATTTTCATAATCATATGGTGATGGATAGCTAGCTCCTAAAGTAATTGTTTGATATTTATTACCCTCTAAGTTTATTCCGTTCATAAAATAGTTATAACTATTTTTATTATCTGTTAAAGTACCAGAAGTAAAAATTGTAGGAATTTTTTTATTTAACATACTATTAGCAATACCTAAATTTCTTTTTGGTGTATAATCAATGATAATTTTATTATTTTTATAAAACTCTACCCAATAAATATTAATACTATTATTTATTCTAGCCATATCTTTAAATGTAGCCTTGATTTCTGCCAATTTCCTAACACTATTAGTTCTAATAACAACGCTATACTTTCTCTCATAAAGAGAAATTTCACGAGTTAATTTATCAAGGTCTCTTAAAATGTTTTCTAGAATATCTCTTATTTTTCTAGTATATGTGAATGGTAGGCGAGAACAATCTGTAATTTCGTCATCAGTCTTCTTATTTTTAGAAAAATTTAAACTAGCATTTCTTCTAATAGCAGAGAATAATTGTTCAATCTCTCTTTTTAAGTTTTCAGGATAACTAATTTCTTCTTCTGTCGAAAAAACTTCATTATTACGCTGGTATGTATCTAAATTTATGCAAACTCTATTAATAGTTTTTTTAATATCATATAAATCCAAAGTACCTTTATTATGTTCTCTAATATTTCCTTCTAATTGGTGTGCCTCGTCAATAACAAACATATCAGCTTTTTCAGTAACACGTCCATCTTCATTAATATCTTTTATGAAATTAGCATGATTAGTAACAATAATATTACTATTAGGTAATTTATTTTGATGTTTTAGGTAATAGCATCCCTTTGCATAAGAACACTTGCTACATTTACCACGAGATTGCAAATTAACCTCGTTCCATACTACGTTACTAATATCTTTTAAATCTTCTTTATCACTAGAAGATAGTTGTTCCATTCTATCCACTAAATTATTTAAAGCTTCCTTTTTTTCATCAGAAGTATCATCTTTTTCTTCTAGTCTCTTAATTCTATTTAAACAAGCATAATTATTAATACCTTTAGCAATATTAACTTTTACATCAATTCCTAACATTTCGGAAATTTTATTAATATCTCCAATAAGTTGTTCTTGCAAGGCAATACTGGAAGTTGATATAACTACTTTATTAAAAGTATCAACATTATCTAGTGTCTGAAATATAGGAATTAAATATCCAAAACTCTTACCAATACCAACACCGGCCTCTACTAGTAATACTCTTTTATCACGAATAGCTTGCATAATATCTATTGCATACTTTTTTTGAGAATCACGATAGGTAATGCCATTTATTTTTGTACCCAAATCTTTTTTTGTTTTTCTAAGTTGTTCAAAAAACTGATAAGTTTTCTCCTCAGGTAAATTATATTTATCTTCTTTCCAAATACTCATTTTTATTTCCCCCTTTTAATTAAGTAAATATATTATCACACTTGTTAATCATTGTCAATAAGAAAAGTTAATTTAATGTTAAAAAAGCCTGTTTGCTATTTATCTATAAAAATTCTAACTGTAAATTTAGAGTTAAATTATAGTGAGCTTATAATTTATCAATTGTAAGAACAAAAGTTTGCTATCTATTGACTTCTAAAAAACAATTTCTTATAATAATTGTAGCAAAATTTTTTATTAGAAAATGGTGGTAATATGAACTATGTAAAGGGTACTTTTATAAAAACTATATATTCAAATAAAGATAATGGATATGTAGTAGGAGTTTTAAGAATAAAAGAGACAGACTTAGAACTTTTAAATACAACAATATATTTTACTGGAAATTTTTATGATATAAGAGTTAAAAATAATTATATTATGCATGGACAACTAATAAATCATGCTAAATATGGACTTCAATTTGCTGTTAGCAATTATGAATTATCTCTTCCTACTAAAAGGGAAGAATTAATTGAATTCCTATCTAGTGATATTTTCCCTATAGGTGAAAAAACAGCAACTAAAATAGTAGATAAATTTGCCGATGATACCCTTAAAATAATTTTAGATTCAAAAGAAAAATTACAATTAATTCCCCATCTTCCCAAATCTAGAATAGATAAAATTCATGATGTATTAGAAAACTATCAATATTCTAGCCAGATTGTTATGGATTTAACTTCATTAGGTTTTACTTCTCGAAATGCTCTTAGTATTGTAAATAAATATAAAACTAAAACAATGGATTTTATTACCAATAATATCTATGACTTAATAGATGAATTAGATTTTAATTTTAAAGATGTCGATCAAGTAGCCCTAAATTCAGGTATAGATAAATTAGATGATAGAAGAATTCAAGCCTTAATAGTCTATTTAATAAATGAAGTAACTTTTGAAGCAGGTGATACTTATCTCTATCATGATGAGATATTTAATGAACTCTTAAAATACAATAAAGATATAGATAATGAAATTCTCGAATATAATTTAGAACAACTAGTTAAACGTGGCAAAATTGTTATAAAAGAAGATAAATATTATTTAAAAAGATTTTATGAAGCAGAGTCTTACATAGCAGATAGACTATGTTTTTATAATGATATGGAAAAATCAAAATATCCTAAGTTAGAAAGTAAAATTAAAGAATTAGAAAAAGAAAGTGGTATCGTTTATGATAAAATTCAAAGAAACGCTATCAAAAGAGCTATTAATAATAACCTAACTATCATAACTGGTGGCCCAGGAACAGGTAAAACAACTATCGTAAAAGCTATTGTAACTCTATTTCAAAAAGTCCTAAAAGCTAAACCAGATGAGATAGCACTCTTAGCCCCAACCGGAAGAGCAGCCAAAAAATTAATGGAAACAACTAACCTAAAAGCCTCAACAATTCATAAATATCTCCAATGGGATAAAGAAGCTAATATCTTTAATGTTAATCAATATAATCCCAATAGCGAAAAATACATTATTGTAGATGAGGTAAGTATGTTAGATACCATTATAACATCAGCACTTTTAAAAGGAATAAAAAGAAATGTAAAGCTAATACTAGTAGGAGACTATTATCAATTACCAAGCGTAGGTCAAGGACAAATACTAAAAGATTTAATAGATAGTAATTTAATAGATGTAATAAAGTTAACCAAACTATATCGTCAAAACGAAAATTCTTATATTCCTATATTAGCAGGAGAAATAAAAGATAAAGAAATAGATGAACACTTTATAAATAAAAAAGATGATTATAATTTTATCTTATGTGATAATACTAATATTATACCAAGCATAAATTTTATTATAAAAAAAGCTTTAGATAAAGGTTATACAGATAAAGAAATTCAAGTATTAGCCCCAATTTATAAAAGTATTAATGGAATAGATAATCTAAATAGAAATTTACAACAAATATTTAATCCTAAAAGTCCAGATAAAAATGAATTAGAATTATCTGATGTTATTTATAGAAAAGGAGATAAAGTCTTGCAGTTAGCTAATGATCCTGATCTGAATTTATCCAATGGTGATATAGGATATATTCTAGATATTACCCAAAAAGATAAAACAAGTAGCAAAAAAGATGAAATCCTAATAGATTTTGATGGTAATAAAGTTGTTTATACCAAAGAAAAATTTATAAATATTCGTCACGGCTATGCTATAAGTATTCATAAATCGCAAGGTTCAGAATTTCCTATGGTAATAATGCCTATTGTTAATAATTATAACCGTATGTTATATAACAAACTAATCTATACAGCAGTTACTAGAGCCAAAAGCTCCCTAATAATAATAGGAGATCCTGCTTGCTTTATAAATGGTATAAAGAATGATTATGTTGAAAATAGAAAAACTACTCTAAAAGATATGATTATAGATAAATATGCAAGTATAAAAAATTAAATATAAACCATACTAAGAAAGGATACATATTAAGTATCCAAACATACTCATAGATTCTAAAGGAGGAGTTTATTATGAAACTAGGAAGTAAAATATTATTAATAGGAATGGGTGTCGGTGGTACACTATTATACCAACAAATGATAAGTGGAAATATAGAAAAAATGATGAAAAGCGCTAAAAAAATAACTAAAAGAACAATGGATGATTTAGAAGATATGATGTAATAAATAATAACAAACTACGTTATTAGAAAAATAGTTTTAATACTATAAAGCCTAATATTTAGATACTCTCTATTATTAGGCTTATTTTATATAAAATGTAAACAATATAAAATGTAAACAATTACACTAAAAAAGTAAAATTTAGAAATTAAGTTGCCTTTTATACCTTAAATGAAGTATAATTATTACGAAAGCAAGTGATAAGATGATGATAATTAATACAAGTAATAAATTAAAAGAAAAAGTTATAAATCATGAAAATTTGACTGATAAAGAACAAATTGAATTCTTAAATTATATGATTACTAAAACTAAAATAATAGTAGATAGTATGTATAAAGAAAATAATAAAGATTATAACTATATGTATTTATTTTATGAAGTTTGTTTTTCATATAACCTAACAGCATCACCAACTATAGATAGTAATTATCTATATTTAATATTAGAGTTAGGCAATAATAAGTATTTAATAGATATGAATTTTACAAGTGATGATATATTACCATTAAAAGAAAATAAATTTATAAAATATACTAGTAATAATTATAAAAAGTATTTGGAGGTAAAAAAGAGTTAATATGAATAAAACAGTTCTAATAACCGGAGCAAGTAGAGGAATAGGAAGAGAAACGGCTATTTTATTTGCTAAAAATAACTATAACGTAGTTATAAATTATCTAAATAATAAGTCTTTAGCAAATAGCTTAAAAGAAAGTTTGGAGGCTAGATATAACATAAAAGCTCTAACTATAAAAGCTGATATTTCTAATGAAGAAGAAGTACAAGCTATGGTAGCTGATGCAATAGAAGAGTTTAAAAAAATAGATGTTTTAGTAAATAATGCCTCTATTGCAAAAGATAATATTTTAGAATTAAAGACCAAAGAAGAATTTGCAAGTGTCATAAATATAAATTTAGTAGGTACTTTTCTTGTTACTAAGGAAGTATCTAAGTATATGAAGGAAGAAAGAGATGGAGCTATTATAAATGTTAGTAGTACTAATGCTATAGATTCTTATTATCCGTATAGTATGGATTATGATGCTTCTAAGGCAGGAGTAATATCTCTAACTATGAATTTTGCTGTTGAATTATCTCCTTATATCAGGGTAAATGCGGTAGCCCCAGGGTGGGTAAATACCGATATGAATAAAGAAATAGATATTAATTATAAAAAAGACCTAGAAGAAAAAATTCTTCTAAATCGCTTTGCAGAACCAACTGAGGTAGCAAAAGTAATATATTTTTTAGCAAGTGATGATGCAAGTTATATAAATGGTGAAGTAATAAAAATAGATGGTGGTAGAAGAAAGGAAGTTTAGTATGTGTGGAATAACAGGAATAATAAGTAAAAAAGAAAATAAAGAGAAAATAATTAAAGAGATGAATAATCGTATTATTCATAGAGGACCAAATGCGGAAGGTTTATTTACAGATAAGTTTGTAGCTCTTGGTCAACGAAGACTATCAATAATAGATTTAGCCGGAGGAAATCAACCTATATACAATGAAATTGGTACTATTTTAGTCATGTTTAACGGTGAAATATATAACTATAAAGAATTAAGAGCTGAGTTAGAAGAAGAACACGAATTTAAAACTAATTGTGATACAGAAGTATTAGTACATGCTTATGAAGAGTGGGGAGCAAGTTTTATCAAAAAATTAAGAGGTATGTTTGCATTTTGTATATATGATACAGAATCTCATAAACTAATGCTAGCAAGAGATCATTTTGGTATCAAACCTGTTTATTACTATAATCAAGATGATTTATTCTTATTTGGTTCTGAAATAAAAAGCTTCTTAGCTCATCCAGAATTTAAAAAAGAGTTAAATAAAGAAATGTTAGGAGCCTATTTAACATTTAGTTTTACCCCAGGGGAAAAAACATTCTTTAAAAATGTTTATAAATTACCTGCCGGTCACTATATGATAATTGATGTAAGAACTCATAACATTACTATGAGAAAATATTTTGATTTATCTTTTACAAATACTAGTGAATCATTTGATGAAGTAGTAGAAGACATATCAAAAACTATGAAAGACTCTGTAGCTCATCATTTAATTAGTGATGTAGAAGTAGGTTCATTTCTCTCAAGTGGTGTTGATTCTTCTTACCTAGTAAGTCTAGCTCATCCTGATAAAACATATACAGTTGGATATACAGATAAAAAATATAGTGAAATATCAAATGCTAAAGATTTATGTGAACGATTAAAAATAAATAACACCTCTAGTTTAATAACAAAAGAAGAATATTTTAAAGCTATACCAGATGTCTTTTACCATATGGATGAACCAACAACTGATGCTTGTAGTATAGCCGTTTATTTTCTATCTAAATTAGCTAGCAAAGATGTAAAAGTAGTCTTATCTGGAGAGGGGGCAGATGAATTCTTTGGTGGATATAACAGCTATGACGATCATCCATATACAAAACTACCATTATTTATAAGAAAACCAATAGCTCTAATTTGTAGGATACTTCCTAAAAATAAGTATACTAGATATTTAATTAGAAGAGGTAATTCCTTAGAAGCATCATATGTAAGTATTAATAGAAATTTTTACGACGACGAGGTAAAAAAAGTATTATCATTTAAAGATTATACAAAAAATAAAGATATCTTAAAACCTACATATAAAGAGTTTAAAAAAGAAAGCGAACTAAATAAGAAATTAGCTATTGATATAAAGTATTGGCTACCAGATAACATTCTAAATATAGTAGATAAAATGACAATGGCATTTTCTATTGAATCAAGAACTCCCTTTACAGACATAGAAGTATTTAAAACCTCTAGAAAACTAAATCAAAATTATAAAATAAGAAATGGATTCACTAAAGCAGCCTTAAGAGAAGCTGCTAAAAAAGATATTCCTAACAAGAGCTATAAAAAGAAAAAATTAGGCTTTCCAGTTCCTATAAGAGAATGGATAAAAGATGATTTGTTTTATAATGATATAAAAAAATCATTTAATTCTCCTATAGCAAAAGAATTATTTAACACTAAATATATTTTAAATTTATTAGAAAATCATAAAAAAGGAACAGAAGATAATTATCGAAAAATTTGGGCTATTTACAGTTTTATAAAATGGCATCAAGTATATTTTGAAGACAATATTTATACTAGTGACGAACTAAATAAGAGTCCTAAAGCTACTCCAACAACTTGCTAACAGCTTTAAGAAGATAAATATTAGCTTAAATTTACATAAAAAGTAATACTTAAAAGTTATTTATAACTATTTGAGTATTATTTTTTAATTTACTTGCAATTAATTATAACTAGTAGTATAATAATTAGCCATGAAAAGGGAAGAAAAATATGGATAAAATTAATATTGTAAACGGTGATGGAACTTATGTTAAAGATTGCCTTTCTA
>CAKPER010000036.1 GCA_934149245.1 uncultured Bacilli bacterium
AGACTTTATTAATATTTTTATATCTTTACTTAGAATATTTGGTAAAGATAGAGATTAAGGCAACTGATGTTGCTTTTAAATTTATAAAAAGATTAATTGGTTTTCTTTTTTGTTAACAAATAGGAGGTATGTTGTGAAAAAAAAGTATATAGTTTATTTGGGAATTATTTTTTTTATTTATTGTTTTTGGGCTTATGTCCAGCCATATGATTATGCTCCAGATGAATATATGAGATATAAACCTATTCTTTATATTTATAAAAATGGAAGTTTGCCATTACCATATAGTAAAGAAGTTGTTGTAAAATACTTTAATGCTTCTTATGCTTATTATGCAACATTTCTTCCAACTATTTGTAGTGCTTTATTTATGAAAGTAATGTCGTTTTTTAGTGTTAGTGAAAGAAATTTGATTTTTGCTGCTAGATTTCCAAATATTGTGGCGGGTGTAATTTTTGTGTATTTTGTTATAAAAATATATGATGAACTTTTGAAAAACAAGAAAATAAAAATACTAGGTATTCTATTAGCATCTTTAATGCCAGAGTTTATATTTTTAACTTCTTATATCAATAATGATATGATGGCTATTATGTCTTCTGGGATAATAGTTTATTCGTGGGTTAAAATGATTAAGTATAATATTAATTTAAAAAATTCTTTATTATTAAGCTTAGGAATTATTGTGTGTGCATTATCTTATTATAATGCTTATGGTTATATTTTGTGTAGCATATTTATTTTCATATTTATGTGCATTTCTAAAAAAACAGTGTAATTAAGTTTGATTTAAAAAAATTCATTAAATATGGAACTTTAATATCTAGTATAGTGTTAGTATTTATTAGTTACTTTTTTTAAGAAATTTTATTATTAACAAAGGCGATTTACTAGGAATACAATCATTTTTGAATGCGTGCGAAAAAAGTCAATTTTTAGATATTAGACCATCTTTAAGAAAAACACCACAGAATATGGGAATTTCTATTTTTCAATTATTATTCACAAATAAGTATAATGGTGGATATTGGTTTTTAACATCTTATATAAGTTTTATTGGAAAATTTGGATATTTACAATTTCCATTACCTATTATTGTTTATATATTATATTTTGTATATATTATATTTGGAATAATTGGATATTTTATTAATGTTAAGAATTATAAAAAAAGTAATAGAAAAATGTTTTTACATGTATGTTTATTTTTATGTATGATTATTCCTTTCTTTTTAAGCATTAAATATAGCTACTCTGTTGATTACCAGCCACAAGGAAGATATTTATTTCCTAGTTACATAGCTTTTTTGATTTTTATAGCTTTAGGATATGATAATATTTATAGTAAAATTACAAATAATAAATTAAAAAATGTTGTTGTCAATTTATGCTATTGCTTTATTATTGTTAGTTTCGTTATTTCTAATTTTGTTTATTTTAACAGTTTTTCTTAATGATATTGAATTTTGAAATATAAAATGATTATAGTTATTTACTAATTTTGAATTTGATTTTAAAACAAATATAATTTTATGTGATTACAAAAAATATATTCAAAACAGAAATATTATGCTATACTTATAAAGTAAGGTGGTGCGCTAGTGGAGAAGTCATTTAAATCGTTGGATGAACAAGTAGAAATATTAAGGAGTAAAGGCTTAATAATAGAAGATGAAGAATTAACTAAACAAATACTTCTTCGTGAAAACTATTTTTTTATTAATGGATATAGAGTTTTACTAATGAACTCTTATGCTGATAAAAGCTTTATTATAGGAGCAACTTTTAGAGAGTTATACAGTATTTTTTTATTTGATAGATATATGAGAAATATATTATTTAAAAATTTAATGATTATAGAAAATCAATTAAAGTCAATAATTTCTTATCAATTATCTAAAAAATATGGTTATAGAGATAAAGATTATTTAAATCCTAAAAACTTTACTGGTGATAAAACGAAATCTAGAAGAGTAAAAGATGTTATAGAAAAAATGAAAAGACAAATTAGAATTAATGGAGCAAATCATATGGCAACTATGCACTATATTAATAATTATGGATATATTCCTTTGTGGGTTTTAGTAAAGGTCTTATCATTTGGAATTGTATGCGAATTATTTTCAATTTTAAAACAAGAAGATAAGGTAAGTGTTGCAGATATGTTTTCTGTTAATACAGATTATTTAGAAAGCTTTTTACCAATTTTATCAAACTATAGAAATTTATGTGCTCATGAAGATATAGTATATGAACATAGAACTGAGAAGTCGATAGTGAATACTCCTATGCATGAAAGACTTCATATTCCTCAAATGGATAATGAGTATATATATGGAAAAAATGATATATTCTCAGTAATTATAATATTAAAGTATCTTTTAAGAGAAGATGATTTTAGACTTATGATGAAAGAAATAGAATATGAGATAGAAAAATTATCTGGAATAGTAAATTCTATTCCTATAGAAAAAATTTTAGATAGAATGGGTATTCCAACAAATTATATGGAATTAGTTGATTTATAGAAAGAAGGAAAATATGAAAAAGAATAATATTTCTATAGTATTAATAGTAACAGTTTTAGTATCATTTTTATGTGGAATAATAGGAGCGTCTTTAGCAGGGGTTACTACTAAGACAGCAGCAAGTGTTGCAAATGGTAATATTAAAATTACGGGTTCTAGTTCTAGTGAGTCCAATAGTATTTCAGAATCAGTTGCAAAAGTTTATGATTCAGTAGTTGTAATTGAAGGTATAAAAAATAATCAAATTGTTTCATCTGGTACTGGTTTTATATATAAAAAAGCAAGTGGTAAATCTTATATAATGACTAATCATCATGTAATATCTGGATGTGATAAGATCAAAATAATTTTATCAAATAAAAAAGAATTGAGTGCTACTGTAAGAGGAAGCGAAGCATATTCAGATATAGCTGTTTTGACAGTTGATTCTAAAGATGCACCAAGTGTTGCTGTGCTAGGAAAAAGTGATAAAACAAGAGTAGGAGATACATTATTTGCAATTGGTTCTCCTGAAGGGGCTGATTATGCTGGTACGGTTACAAAAGGTATTCTATCAGGTAAGAATAGAATGGTTGCCGTTGCTTTATCAAATAGTAATACATCAGATTATTATATGAAAGTTTTACAAACAGATACGGCTATTAATCCCGGAAATAGTGGAGGACCTCTTTGTAATATTAATGGTGAGGTAATAGGAATTACAAATATGAAATTGGTTGATAATAACGTTGAGGGAATGGGCTTTGCTATTCCTATTGAAGATGCAATTTATTATGCTGCAATTTTAGAAAATGGTAATTCCATTGAAAGACCTTATTTAGGAGTTAGTATTTTAGATATAACAGATAGCTATTATTTGTGGCAGAATAGAATTGTTGTTCCTGAAGGAATAAAAAAAGGAGTAGCTATATTAGAAGTAAGCAAGGCTAGTCCAGCTAGTAGAGCAGGGTTAAAGAAAGGTGATATTGTTACAAAAATATCAGGTGAGGAAATAAGTTCTGCTGCTGAGTTTAGATATCAATTGTATAAACATAAAGTAGGAGAAAAAATAGAGATAACTTATATAAGAAACGGAAAAACTAATACTATTAAGGCTAGATTAGCTAGAGGTAGTAAGTAATTTGGGGGATATTATGAAGAAAATTAGTTCAAATCTCTACGAAGTAGAAGCAGTTGATGTTAGAGAAATTTTAAAGCCAAGACAATCTGATAGTAATAAAGGAACATATAAAACAGTTGGAATAATGGGAGGATCTTTAGAGTATTCTGGTTCAGTAAAACTTGCTAATATGAGTGCTGTAGCAACTAAAGGTGGATGTGGTGTTGTAAAGTTAATTGTAGATAGAGAGTTGGCCCCAATTATAGCACCTTTTTTGCTAGAACAAACTATTTATCCTTTAGATTATGATGAAGAGATGAATTTATCTAATACTCAATTTCAAAATATTATAAATACGAATGCTGCTTTGGCTATAGGTATGGGATGGAATAATGATAAACTATTAGGGTTGTTAGTTAAAATTATAAATAATTATAAGGGAAATTTAATATTAGATGCAACAGCGTTAAATCTTTTATCAAAAATTGATTTGAATATTTTAAAAGATAGTCAGGCTAATATAGTATTAACACCACATATAAAGGAGTTTTCTAGATTAATAAAGTTGCCAGTAGAAACAATAAAAGCTAATAAGGAGAAATTAGCTTGTGAATTTGCCAGAAAGTATAATGTCGTTCTTTTATTAAAAGATAATCAAACATTAGTAACTGATGGTATGGTAACTTATATAATAAAAGTAGGAAGCCCTGGTATGGCAACAGCAGGTAGTGGAGATGTTTTGGATGGACTTTTAGTTAGTATTTTAGGATATAATAAATTAACACCTTTGGTTGTATCAACGGCTAGTTATGTAGCAGGGCTAGCTGGAAGTTTAGCAAGTAAAAAATATACAGATATAGCAATGACTGCTTCTAATACAATAGAATTTATTCCAGAAGCTATAAAAAATATTAGAAAAAACATTCTCTAAATTGAAAAAAAGTCATTGCTGAATGTAAGATTTAATGTTATACTAATAAAGTGTTTAAAGAAAGAAGCGTGATAAAATGGAATTAAAAAATAGTAAAACTTATGAAAATTTATTGACTGCATTTGCAGGTGAGAGCCAAGCCAGAAATAAATATACATATTTTGCAAGTAAAGCTAGAAAAGATGGCTATGAACAAATAGCAGCCATTTTTGAGGAAACAGCTAATAACGAAAAAGAACATGCTAAGATGTGGTTTAAAGAATTATGTGGTGGAGAAATTCCTTCAACTATGGAGAATTTAGAATCAGCAGCAGATGGTGAAAATTATGAATGGACAGATATGTATAAAGAATTTGCAGAAACTGCTAAAGAAGAGGGATTTGATAGATTAGCTTTTCTTTTTGAAGGAGTTGCTAAGATAGAAAAAGAACATGAAGAAAGATATAGAAAATTATTAAAAAATGTAGAAGATGGATTAGTTTTCTCTAAGGATGGAGATAAAATATGGCAATGTCGTAATTGTGGTCATATAGTAATTGGAAAAGAAGCTCCTAAGGTATGTCCAATTT
Organism: uncultured Bacilli bacterium; assembly: GCA_934149245.1. GTDB lineage: Bacteria > Bacillota_I > Bacilli_A > RF39 > UBA660 > RUG11198. The sequence goes on from CAKPER010000036.1 coordinate 5,128, forward strand.
GTTCACATCCACAAAGTTTCTTTGAGATCAAAAAAGAAAATTATTAAACAAGGGTTCTATAGGAACTCTTTTATTGTATGAGGAGGTTATCGCATGAAAAAATATAGATGTAATTTATGTGGCTATATTTATGAGGAGACTGAAAAAGAAAAATTTGATGAATTATCTGACAATTATGTATGTCCAATATGTATGGGAAAAAAGAGTAACTTTGAGCAAATTTCGGAGATAATGTTAGATAAAGCACCAGTTAATGCTGTAAAAATAGATAAATCTAATCCAGGAATAATAAGAGCTATGGAAAGATGTATTAACTGTGGAATTTGCACACAAACTTGTGTAATAAGAGAGGGAATGAGCTTTAGTGCTAATAGTGAGCTTTGTTTGAGTTGTGGCCAATGTATTCAGACCTGTCCTGCTCATGCAATTTTGCCTAAGCCAGAATATAGTTTATTTAGAAAAGCTAAAGCTGATGGTAAAATTTGTATTGCCTATACATCTCCAGCAATAAGAGTAGCCTTAAAAGAAGCTTTTCCTGAGACAGCTGGCAGGTTTGAGGAGGCAAAAATTGTTGGCTTATTAAAATTATTAGGTTTTGATTATGTTTTTGATACAACATTAGGGGCTGATATTACTATAATGGAAGAAGCAAGTGAATTAATAGATAGAATAAAAAATAATAAGAATATTCCTATGTTTACAAGTTGTTGTCCATCATGGGTTAAGTATGCTAGTCAGTTTTATCCAGAATTATTAGAAAATATTTCTACTTGTAAAAGTCCAATTGCTATGTTGGATAGTATAGTAAGAGAATATTTATTTAAAAATTCTAGGAATGATAGTATTTATACGGTAGCAATTACTCCGTGTACTGCAAAGAAGTATGAAATAAAAAGAGATGCTACTAATAAGACAAGCTTAGTATTAACGATAAGTGAAATTTTAGAAATAATAAAAAATAAAAAGATAAAATATCAAGATATTCCTAATAAAGAGTATGATGAATTAATTACAGGAAGTGGAGCAGGTTTAATATTTGGTAATACTGGTGGAGTAGCTGAAGCAGCAGTAAGGACAGCTTATTACCTTATGACAAATAAAGATTTAGAGCGTGATAAGTTACAATTTTCTGCTTTGAGGGGATATGAAAATGTTAAGGAAGCTACTGTAGATATTGATGGAATAGAGATAAATATATGTGTTATTCATCAAATGAGTAGTGCTAAGGAGATATTGGAACAAGTTAAAGCTGGAAAAAGTAAATATCATTTTATTGAAATAATGAATTGTAAAGGTGGTTGTATTGGTGGTGGTGGTCAACCTAAGATAGAAATTTATGAAGAAGATGATATAAAGAAAGAAAGAATAAATTCTTTATATCAAAAAGATGACTTATCTAAAGTTAGGTGTAGTTACAAAAATGAGGTAGTTAAAAAAATATATGATGAATTTTTGGAGAAACCTTTAAGTAAAAAAGCTCATGAACTTTTACATACAACTTATAAAGATAACTCTGATGTTTTAAAAAATTCTATTGATATTACACAGCATTAAATACTAGGTAAATTAAATATCTAGTGTTTTTTTTGTGAAAATTAAAAGGAAAATTTATTGCTTTGATGTATTTACAAATAATATGTAAATTTAAAAAAAACTATAGCAAATTATGTCAAGATTTGTTATAATCTAGGTAAGAGTAAAGGTGGGTGTATCTGATGAAGAAGTATGCAAAAATTAGTTATCTTGTTGTTTTAATATTTTGTATGATGGTAAATGTTTTATTGGCAAATGCTAGTACAACGGGGACAGTAATTGCTGATGGAAACTTATATGTACGTTCGTCAATTGATGGTAGTAGTATTGGTAAGCTAGCTAATGGTACAGTAGTTACAGTAACTAATACTGATGCTGGTAGTAATGCTAAGTGTAAGAATTGGTATAAAATAAACTATGATAATGGTAAATCTGGATATGCTTGTGGTGATTATATTGAACTATTAAAAGGATATGCTTCTTGCGTTGAAAATAGGGATCCGTTAAATGTATGGAAGGATGTTAATAAAAGTGGTAAAGTTGCTAGTATATCTTGTGATAAAGAATTATCAATTTTAGATAAAGATATTTCTAGTAATAGTAAATGTAAGAATAATTGGTATAAAGTAAAATATGGAAGTTCTATAGGCTATGCTTGTAGTACATATGTTTATACTTCAAAGAAAGTGTCTGTATCAACAACTTATGATAGACCATGGACAACTCCTAAAAAGGCAATAACTGGTGGAGCAGAATTTATTGCTCAAAATTATATATCTAAAGGTCAACATACATCATATTTAAAGAAATTTAATGTAAATCCAGCTTCTTCAAATAAAATTTATAATCATCAATATATGGCTAATTTGCGAGCTCCATCAAGTGAGGCTCTTACAAGCTATAACTCTTATAAAGAGAATAATCTTTTAAGTTTGCCTCTACATTTTGTAATTCCTACTTATAATGAAATGCCTGATGTTACTATCCTTCCTGGTAGTATTATAGATAATACTGGACAATCTGAAGTAACTGATAGTGCGTTTGAAGAAAAGTTAAATAATCAAGGTTTTAGTGAGACTTATAAGAAAAAATTAAGATTAATTCATAATAGTCATCCTAATTGGACTTTTGAAAATTTAAAAACAGGATTGAAATTTGCAAATGCTGTTAATGCTGAACAAGCTGTTAGTTCAATAAATGGTAGAACAGATTATTATTATAAAGCTGCAAATGGAGCATATGTCGAGACAGAGCCAGGTTGGTATTTGGCCTCAACTGCAACAGTAAGTTATTATTTGGATCCTAGAAATTTCTTGACCGAGCAAGGAATACTTATGTTTGAGAGTTTGAAATTTTCTGAAAATTATACTGAGAGTGTTATTCAAAGTGTTTTAAATAATACTTTTATGCAACAGAATAGTGTTAAAGATAATCAAAGTTATGCTAGTATATTCTATGAAGCTGGTAAGGCAAAAGATATAAGTAGTGTTTATTTAGCAAGCTTAGCAAGACAAGAGTCAGGAAATAATGGTTCAATTGCTACAACAGGTGAGGAATTTAGTTACAAAAATGTTACTTATAAAAATCTTTACAATTTCTTTAATATAGGTGCTTATAGTAGTGAAGAAAGTCCTATAAAAGCAGGTTTAGTTTGGGCATCAGGTGGTTCAGATTGTGTTGTTGTTGGTTCAAGCTGTATGCCAGATGATTCTTCTAAGGAGCCATCAAATGAAAATTCTGGTAATAATGGTAATAATTCAGAAGAAACAACCACAACAACCCCAACAACGCCTTCACGGGAACCATCAAAAACACCAGAAGAAGATCAAAAACCACAACCTCCTGCTAATAAGGGAAGTAATTATTATACAGAAAAGCTTGGTGTAACTAATAAACAAGGATATATAAATGGAATTGTACCAGGAACTACTGCTAGTACAATCGCATCAAGATTACAAGATGCTAGTAATGTTAGTATTAGAAATGCTTTAGGACAAGGAATCACTGGAAATACAAGAGTGGGAACTGGTAGTACTATAACTGTAACGGATAAAGATAATAAAACAACGTATACTTATACTTTAGTAATTTATGGTGATGTAAATGGTGATGGTAGAATAACTGCTAGTGACTATGTATGTATAAAAAATTATATAATGGGAAAAATCAGCTTAAGTGATGCTTCTAAAAAAGGTGCAGATAGTAATAAAAATAATTCTATAACAGCAAGTGATTATGTAGTTATTAAGAATTATATTTTAGGAAGAACTACTATAAGTCAATCATAGAATTGGAGGGGAAAGAATGTTTAATAATTTAAGAAAAATAGCTTTAGTTATATTATTTCTAGTTCTAAGTGTTACACCAGTATATGCTAGTGGAGACTATAATATTTCTCTTTCTTCTACTAATGTTTCCCAAGGTAAGAGTGTAAATCTTTATATAAAAGGCAATAATATTGCTGGTGGTTTTACTATAACATCATCAGATTCAACGGTTGCATCTGTAGCAACATCTAGTGCCTGGGTTGATAATAATACAGCAACTATTAGTATAAGTACTTTGAAAGTGGGAAGTAGTACTATAACAGTTAGACCTACTAGTGTATCTGATTATGATGGTAATGATCTTTCTTTAGGAGCAAAAAGTGTTACTATTAATGTTGGGGGAAAAAGTAATACCTCTAATTCTAGTCAGGAAACTGTGAAAAAAAATTCTGATAATACACTTAAGGAATTGTCGATAGATGGTTTGAATTTAACCCCTGATTTTAATGCTAGTACTACAAGTTATACGGTTACTGCTCCTTCAGATGTTGAAAAGATAAATATAAAGGCTACTCCAAATGATTCCAAAGCTACTGTTACTGGTAATGGAGAACAAGATGTTAGTGCAGGTGCTAATAATTTAGAGATTGTAGTAACAGCAGAGAATGGTGCTACAAAAACTTACACAATAACATTAAATGTTTTAGAAAAAGATCCTATAGAAATAAAAATAGGTAAGAAAAAATATACTGTAGTAAGAAAAATTGATGATTTGCCAGATGTAGCATTATTTGAAAAATGTGATGTTGAGGTAGGAAACGAAAAGGTAACAGGCTACTATAATGAAAAATTAAATATTTACTTATTAGCACTTAAAGATGAAAAAGGGAAGATAGGGTTATATATATACGATAATAATAAAAAAAGTTATGTAAAATATGAATATATTACAGAAGGAAAAATAACTTTATATTTGAATAATCCTGATAAAATACCTGATAAATTTAAAAAATATAATGTTATGGTGAAGAATACTAGTGTAGATGTTTATAAGATTTCTAAAAGTGATAGTTTGGGTATAGTGTATGGAACAAATGTTGAAACTGGTCATAAGGGATGGTATGTTTTTGATAAAAAAGAACAAACATTAGCTAGATATTATGATAAAGAAGCTTTATTTTATAAAAAACAAATAGAGAGTTATAAGAATTATTTGATGATTTTGGCTGGTATAGTTAGTGTTATTATTATAGTTGTGGTTATAATATCTCTTGTTAAGGGAAAGAAGAAACATAGAAGAAGATAATTTTACTTTAGAAAATTTTAATTTGAAATATTATTTCAAGGGCTTAAAATTAAATAAGCTAGAGGAAAGTACATCTAAGTTTTAGGTGTGCTTTTCATAACCTTTCAAGGTGAATTTAAAGGCTCTACACGAATGAGTGGTAACTAAAATATTTTCTCTTTAATTTTTAAAAGTTGTTAAAATTAAGTAAGTATTTAAAAATATTATTAAATAATTTAGTGAATTTATGCATTTTTTATTTGTATTTTTAGTGAGTTAATCAAATTTTAAATAGTTATTTCTTGGATTACTATAAAAATTAGTATTGTTTTTTAAACTTTAAATATATTAATGAATATAATATTATTTATTTGGATTAATTTGGCTGTTTTTCTTAAAAAAACTAAATAAATAAAACGAATTTTCAGTATTATAATAAAGAAAATTCTATTGACATAGAAATTTGTTTAATATATAATCCTGAGTTTGACAGTTTTTGAAGGTTAAAAACTCCCTATCCCTTATTTTATAAGGGGTTAGAGAGCTTTTTTTGTTTCAAAAAAATGCGTAGACTTTATTAATTAATAGTTAATTTAAAATTTTCTTAATTTTTTTATAAGTTACTATTTCTATATCTGTATTGAAATTAAATATATTATGCAAATCATCAG
>CAKPER010000037.1 GCA_934149245.1 uncultured Bacilli bacterium
GTTAAGCCACTAGTTCTAAATAAAGTGCCACCATAATAAATCATTGATATTTGAATTATAGCAACAAATGATATAACTAATATAAAAACCTTATTTTTAGTTATATTTCCAAGTATATTCAACCTTACTGTTCTAGCATTAAAGCTATTAAAAATACTGATAAAAATAAATAATCCAAAGAAGGCAGTCATAAGATAATCGTTAGTTGGACTTGCTCTAAATAAGTTTTTGATGAGAGGGCTTTTTAGAAAAACTATACATAATAAAGAACTATACAAACCTGTTATGAATATTTCATTTAGCATATATTTATTAATTATTTCTTCATTTCTTTTTTTAGGAGGTTCAGCCATATATTCTGCTAATGGAGGTTCATAAGAAAATGCTAGACCGGCTAATGTATCCATAACCATATTTATCCATAACATTTGAATTACTGTTACAGGTGTTGGTATACCTATAAATGGGGCTACTATGCTAATACTTAGAGCACAGAAATTTACTGTTAATTGAAATATTATAAATTTTCTAATACTTTTAAAAATTGTTCTACCATAAAGAATAGCTTTTTCTATAGAAAGAATATTATCATCTAATATTACTATATCTGATGCTTCCTTAGCAACTTCAGTACCACTTCCCATAGAAAAACCTATGTCTGCCTTTTTTAGGGCTACCGCATCATTTACACCATCACCAGTCATTCCTACTACTAAACCTTCTTGTTTGGCTAATTCTACTAATCTTGTTTTATCATCTGGCATAGCTCTAGCGACTACTTTTAGTTTTGGTAAAATACTTTTTATTTTTTCATCAGAAAGCTTGTTTAAGTTCTCACTAGTTATTACTAAATCATCACTCGTTTTTACTATACCAACTTCTTTAGCGATAGATAATGCTGTATTTTTGTTATCCCCTGTTATCATAACAATATTAATACCAGATTCTTGAATTAATCTTACTCCATCGATGCTTTCTTTTCTTATTTCATCTTTAATAAGAAGAAATCCTAATAATGTTAAGTTTGTTATTTTTTTACTTGATTCATTATTGTAAGCTATACAAATTACTCTGGTTCCTTGTTTGGTTATAAAGTCTATTTCTTTTTCTATATCTGATTTATGAAGAATTAATTGTTTATTTCCAAATTCATCTATATATTTATCACAATTTGGTAAGATTACTTCACTAGCTCCCTTTATAAATTTATATTTTATTTTATTATCTTCTATTATTGATAGAGAATATTTGTTTTTACTATCAAACCTAACCTTATCTATTTCTTTTACCGAAGGGCTTTTTGATGTTTTTATAAATTCTAAAATAGCTTTATCTGTAATATTTCCGCCTATTATTTTGTTAGTTTGCTTTTCAATTGTACTTTCATTGTTATAAATTAAGCTGTTGGTGAGTATTTTTTTGTATTTTACAGACAATTGATTTAAGTTACTATATTCTTTTAAATTACCTAGCAATACCTGAGTTACCTCTAACTTTCCTTTAGTTAATGTACCCGTTTTATCTGTAAATAAAATATTAAGACTACCTGCTGTTTCTATTCCAACTAATTTTCTTACTAAAACGTTGTTTTTTAGCATATGTCTCATATTAGATGATAAAACTAGTGTTACCATCATTGGTAAGCCTTCTGGAACTGATACTACTATGATAGTTACGCTTAGGGTAAGAGCATGAAGAATATAGGCAAATAATAACGAAAAATCTGAAAGGGTAGCTACTATTTTAGGAAGGCTAAAGTTATTAGAAATTATTATCTTGTTGAATAGATAACTTACACTTACTAAAATGGCTCCTAGGTAACCAAGTTTACTTAATTTGGTTGCCAATGTAGTTAATCTTTCTTTTAGGGGACTTGTAGTTGTTTTTTCCCCTAATTTTTGAACCATTTTTCCATAGTAAGTGTTATTTCCAACGTTATTAACTAAAACTTCAGCATAGCCACTGTATATTACACAACCTCTATAAATAGTAGCATTAGTTCTTTTTTTGACGCTTTTAGTCTCACCAGTCATTGATGATTCATCTATTTCAACTTCACCAGACGTTATTATCCCGTCTGCCCCTATTTTATCTCCAGTTGTTAAAATCATAATATCAGATTTAACTAATTCATCTACTAATATTTCTTTTATTTCACCATCACGTTTAACTTTACATTTTATTTTAGAAGCTGATTCCTGTAGACGATCAAAAGCTTTTGAGGAACCATATTCACTTATAGCCGATATTAGAGAAGCTATCAGAATTGCTATTACAATTCCTACAGTTTCATACCAATCAAAATCTTTTATTAGAAATATTGTTTTTATGCCTAATGCTATTAGAAGAATTTTTATAATAGGATCTCCTAAACTTTCAATAAATAGAGAGAAAAAGGTTTCTTTACTAGTTCCTGTTATTTCGTTAGTTCCATATTTTTTTCGATTACTTATTACTTCTTTTTCTGTTAGACCATTCATTATTATCACCTACAAAATTGTATTAACAGCTAAATAAATATATTCTATAAATAGTTTGACAAAATATATCTTAGACATAAAAAAGTGTAAATAAGTTAATTTTATTAGATTTTATTGAACATATAAAATATTTGGTAGTATAATTAATTTAAGAGTAGAAAATAGAGGTGTAGATGTGATAGAATTTAGAGATGTATCAAAATCTTATAAAGATAAAGTTATTTTAAAAAAATTAAATTTTACTATCGAGGATAATTCTATTGTTGTTTTAATTGGTGAGAGTGGTTGTGGTAAAACTACTACATTAAAGATGATTAATAGATTAATAGAACCTACTTCTGGAAAAATTTTAATTAATGGTAAGAATATAAAAAAGGAAAATCCTATTAAACTTAGAAGGAGTATGGGCTATGTTATACAACAAACTGGACTTTTTCCTCATTTAACAATTAGACAGAATATAGAATTAATATCCAAGTTAGAAAAAAAACCTATTAAAGAGATAAAAGAAAGAACAACTCTGATGATGAAAATGGTAGGATTAGATGAAGGTGATTATTTGGATAGTTATCCATCAGAATTATCTGGAGGTCAACAGCAAAGGGTTGGTATTGCTAGAGCTTTTGCTACTGATCCTGATATTATTTTGATGGATGAGCCATTTAGTGCACTTGACCCTATAACTAGAGCTTCTTTACAAGATGAAGTAATAAGATTGCAAGATAAGCTTAAAAAAACAATTGTATTTGTTACTCACGATATGGATGAAGCAATTAAACTTGCTGATAAAATTGCTATTATGAATAATGGGGAACTGGTACAATACGATAAACCAGAGAAAATTTTAAAACATCCTGCAAATGATTTTGTAAAAAACTTTGTTGGAACTAAAAGAATTTGGACTTCTCCTAATTTAATAAAAGTTAGAGACATAATGATAGAAAGGCCTGTCTGCTGTAAGGAAAATTTTTCAGTGTTCTATTGCTTGAATAAAATGCGAATGGCTAAAGTTGATAGTGCAATGATTGTTGATAACGAGCAAAAATTAAAGGGAATATTATATGCTTCTAGTTTAGTTAATATTAATTATGAAAATAAGAAGGCAAAGGATTTTATTGAAGAAGATTTTATTACAGCAAATCCTAGCGATAATATAGTAGATTTATTAAAGAAAGTTAAGGAAAATAATATTAATTTGGTTCCTGTTATTGATAATAAAGGAAGACTTAAAGGGCTTATTACAAGGGGAACTTTGATTACTTCACTTAGTCAGCAATTTTTGGAAAGTGAGGTAGAATAATATGGGATTAATAAATTATTTTTCAGGGAATTATCAGGAAATATTAAATCTTTTGGTTGAACATATTAAACTAACTACTTTATCTATTGGTATTGCTATATTGATAGGTATTCCAGTAGGTATCCTTATTAGTTACGTTAAAAAATTATCTAAACCTATTTTGGGAATTGCTAATGTTATTCAAGCTATTCCATCTATGGCACTTTTAGGTTTTGCTATTCCTTTTTTGGGAATTGGAACTGTTCCTGCTATAGTAATGGTAGTGCTTTATTCACTGCTTCCTATTATAAAAAATACTTATACAGGAATTGAAAGTATCAGTCCCCAAATGTTAGAATCCGCTACAGGAATTGGTCTTACACCATGGCAAGTACTAACTAAAATACAAATTCCTCTTGCTCTTCCTGTTATTATGGCAGGTATACGTATTTCAGCAGTTAGTGCTGTTGGACTTATGACATTGGCTGCATTTGTTGGAGCTGGTGGTTTGGGATATTTAGTATATGCTGGTATTCGTTCTGTAAATAATGCTCAAATATTAGCAGGTGCTATTCCAGCATGTTTGTTAGCTTTATTAATAGATTATGCTATAGGAATAATTGAAAGTTTTACTACTCCTAAAAAGAGTAAAAAAGAGCCTAAGAAACCATTCTTTAAAAGGCCAATAGTCCAAAAAGTTATTTTAACAATAATATTAATTATATTAAGTATATTTTTCTTATCTAATTACACTATTAACAAAAAAAATAATAAAGTTATTACTATTGGAAGTATGGACTTTTCTGAACAAGAGACATTGTCTTATATGATAAAATATTTAATAGAGGAAAATACTGATATAAAGGTTAATCAAAAATTGTCTCTCGGTTCTTCGTCTATAGTGTTTGAAGCTATAAAAAGCAATAGTATAGATATGTATGTTGATTATACTGGAACTTTATATGGAAGTTTTTTAAAGCATAAACCTATAACAAATGCAAAAAAAGTATATGATATATCTAAAAAGGAACTAAAGAGTAAGTATAATTTAAATGTGCTAGATGATCTTAACTTTAATAACACCTATACACTTGCTGTTAGTAGAAAAACTAGTGAAGAATACAATTTACATACTATAAGTGATCTTAGTACGGTGTCTAATAAACTTGTTTTTTCTCCTACTTTAACATTTATGGAAAGACAAGATTGTTATTTGGGACTAAAAAAAGTCTATCCACTTAATTTCAGAAAAGTTATTGCTATAGATGGTGCGCCTAGATATACAGCTTTAGCTAATGGAGAAAGTGATGTTGTTGATGCTTTTTCAACTGATGGGCTAATAAAGAAATTTGATTTAGTGGTACTAAAAGATGATAAAAACTTTTTCTTGCCTTATCAGGCTGTTCCAGTTGTTAATAATAAAACGTTAAAAAATTATCCTGAGGTAAAATTAGTTTTAAGTGCCTTAAAAGCTCATTTAAATGATGATGTTATGAGAGAATTGAATTATGAGGTTGATGTTTTAAATAAAAAACCTAGTAGTGTTGCCAGAGATTATTTAAAGAAAGAAGGATTAATAAATTAAAAAAAAGAATTTTAGATCTTATGTAGATCTGGAATTCTTTTATTTTGTTATAAGACTATATATTAATATGGTACTAATTACTAAAACAGTTATACCTAAGATAATTGCTAATATATTTAAAAGATTATTTTTATTTATAGTAGTAACTTTTTTTTGCTTTATAATAGGACTATTGTTAACTTGCGATATTAGGTTATAATTGGCTTTACATTCTTCTATAAAGGCTTTTTTTTGTGTTGTTACATAACATATATCTTTGTCAAATTTATTTATACCATTTAACTTAATATTCGTAAATTCTACTTTATTCTTTAATAATTCATTAGTGCTGACTTTACTTAATATATTGGTTACTATTTTATCCAAGTTATCTTTTTCTCCACCAGTAAAATTATTGTCAATAGTATTACCTATACTATTTTTTACAATTTTAGAGATAAAGATATTATCTTCTTCTTTATTTCGTGAAATGGCATAAAGACAATAATTACTATCACCATATTTAAAATTACATATAATTGTTGCTAACATTTTAATATTACTTTTTTCATCAATTATTTCTATCATAACAATAGACACCTCTTTATTCCATATTTAATTTTTCTAACTTTCTTATTTTTTCGCCATTTATTTTACGGCTTTCTTGCAAATTTTTCTCTATTATTTCCATTTTATTTTTATTGCTTACCATTTTTTCCATTATGTCATTAATTTTTTTCATAGTTTCTTCATATCCTGGAATAGCACTGTTATATTGCATGGAGAATTTTTCCTTAATATTACTTATTGTATATATGGTATCATCAATAAGATTGGTTGTAAAATCAATATCTGACATTTTTGTTAATATTTCACTATCATAATTAATAGCACTATATTTTACTTTATTGATTTTTTCAACATGGAAATTATTGTAAATATTTCTTAGTAGAAGATTGGCTGCGAATGTATTTATAAAGATACTTGGTACTAAACCCATTAGTGGGCTTATTTTTATTGTTGCTATAAAATTTAGTGTATCATTAATTACATTTGATAATGTTCCCATTTGGTAGGTTGTATATTCTTCTTTGTTAATTATATCAATTTTATTTAAGAGATTTTCAAAATAATCATTTTGTTTATCTATTTCGTTATTACAATATTCAATAGTAGTATTTAGGGTATCAACATCATCTTTTATTTGATTATAATTACTTTTTTGTTCTTCTAAATTATATAATTTTTCTTTATTTTCTTCTTTTAAATCTTCTGTTATACTCTTTATTCTATCTAGTTTTTGATATAAGATTTTATATTCTTCTAATAATTTATAGTCTTTTATTAAATTTTTATTATATATATCATTTTGAGTTAAGTTTTTATAATCTATTATATCATCTACTAATGTTTTATCATCTAAATAAATTATATCTTCAAAATTATAATTTTCTCTGTAAATGTTATAGTTTTCTATAATTTCATTTATTTTTTTGATGGTTTCATTTATTTCTTCTTTAATTTTCTCGGCTTTTTCTAATTCTAGTTCTTCATTATTTTGTTCTCTTAGATCGTATAATTTTGCTTCAAGAATTTCTATTTCATCTATGGAACGATTGAATTCTTTTTTTATTTTATAAATTATTTTAGTTCTTAATTCATCTTTTGCTTTTTCTTTTTCTAGACTGTTTTTCTGGATATCATTTTTTTCTTCAACATTTGTTGTTTTATCTTTATTTTTGGATGAAGCTACTCCTTTTTTTCTTATGTATTCTCTATCTTTTCTAGTTTCTTTAATTCTAGTAATTACATTATCAACAAAGTCTTTCTCATTAGTTTTTTGTGGCTTAGGCTTAGAATTGTTATTTTGCTCTATTTCATTTTCCTTTGTTGATTGTTTATCTGTAATCTTTTTTTCTGAAGTAGCTAAACTTTTTTTCTTTTGTGGAATTGGGGAAATTGCTTTTTTGTATTTTCTTTTTCTATTTATTGTGAATGTTTTAGAATTATCTTTTTCAACTACTCTTTTGATATTTTTGATAGTTTCATTTATAAATTCTTTAGTTTCATCTTCTTTTTTTATTTTTTTCTTTAATCTAGCAATACGAATTTTTCTCAGTCTTTCTCTTAGTTTACTAAAGATGCTGCCAGTTGTTGAATTATCGTCCACAGTATCCCTCCTCTAAAACTATAATTATTTTTCTATATTTATTATAGCTTGAATAGTAAAAAAAATCTATAATAAATTTAGTTGTATTGTAAATGAATAGTAAAAAAACGCTAATTTTATTTTAAGTATACAAGTAAAAAAACGAACTATTTCTAGTTCGAATAAATCTTTAATGGTGCGGGGGTGTCGTAGATATCTACAACTCTTCACAAGTACGAATGATACAAATATCACTCACTAATGATAATATAGCACATTTTTTGATAAATTTGAATAATTTTACACAAAAAAGTTAAAAAGTATGATATAATAACTCACACATTGGGGGAATATTATGCCTAGTTTAAGAGTTGGATATTTATTTAAGAAAAAATACATAAATTATCAAAGCAAAAAATATGAAGTATTTGAATTTATTGATTATGTTTCAGGTATTGGTTTTAATAATACTCATAATAATGACATATGTAATGTTTTAAGTGGAGATAATGCTGGTGTATATGCTAGTTTTATTAACGAAGATGCAAATGAAGGTGAATATGTCTTTTTAAGTGATGATATTGATAAAGCAATTAAAGATAATGGAAATAGCGTAGATTTTATAGAAATTAGAAAAAAAAGAATATCAAAGACTGCAAAATATTATTTAAGAAATGATAAAAGTACAGGATTAACTCAATTATTGAATAGAGATTTAATATCTTACTTACAAAAAGAAGATAAAAAAGGGCAATCAGATTTTGACGAACAGGAATTTGAAAAGACTAGCGATATATCATCTATGTATTCGTCAATTAAAAAAACAATAATTTCACAGGACGAACAAATAATGCAAATATTAACTGCACTATTTAAAAATCAAAAGGTTGTTAATTCTGATTTAGATATGGATTTAATAGCCAAATTAAAAGAAAACATTTTAATATACGGTTCTACTGGAACTGGTAAAACAGAAATTTTAAAAAGAATCTCTAAATTGTATAATATACCTCTAGTTATTGAAGATGCCACTTCACTTTCTGAAACAGGTTATCAAGGAAGAAAAATAACTGATATGCTTGAAGATTTATGCCTTGCAGCTGATAATGACATTGAACTTGCAGAAAAAGGTATTTTAGTAATTGATGAATTTGATAAACTTGCTGAAAAATTTGAAGATAATCAATCTCACGTTTCTAGGTTAGGAGTTCAAAGATCACTATTAAAATTACTTGATGGAACATTATTCTATTTTGGTGATAAAAAATTTGATACATCTAAATTAACAGTTGTTGCATTAGGTGCCTTTACTGGTATAATTGATGAAAAAAAACAAAATAATGGTAATACCATTGGTTTTGGAAGTAATAACATGGGGGAAAAAGTAAATTATGATGATTATAGCAAAATTAGTAGTAATGATTTTATTAAATATGGTATTATGAGAGAATTAATTGGTAGATTTTCTAAAACTATTGCAATGAATCCATTATCAAAAGAAGATATAATTAAAATATTAAAAGAATCTGATTTTAGTCCATTAAATACATATAAAAAATTATTTGATATGTTAGAAGTTAATTTTGATTTTAGTGATGAATTTATTGAATATATTGCTGGACTTGCTATATCCAAACAAAGTGGTGCTAGAAGTTTAAAAACAGTGTTTGATGATTGCATAAGTAGTGCTTTATTTAGAATATTTGCTGGAGAATATTCAAGTATTTCATTAGTAAAACCTGATGATGAAAATAATAAACCTTATGTTTTAACTAAAACAATTGAGAAAAAACATGGATTATTTAAAAGAAAATAAAAGACAGTTGCATTGATAATATGTGACCGTCTTTTTAATATTATTTTGTTTCTATTAAATGTTTACTTGCATTTATTTGTTTTTGCAGTATTTCTAATTCCTTGATACCATTATTGTTTTTTAATATTTCCATCTGATTTCTAGCAGATTCATTTAATTTAACTAATCTTTCACCTTGACTAATTCCTAGTTTGATAAACTCAGCGTTAGAATTTTCTAAATTATTTAATATTACCAAATGAAGTAAATCGGTATAATCTCTCATATTTCCATCCTCTGCAAGTTTTGGATTGTTTTCTCTCCATTCTTTTGCAGTCATACCAAATAATGCAACATTCAAAACATCAGCTTCCTCGGCATATGCAAATTTCTTTTGCTTTTCAGTTAGTGTTGGCACTATATAATTTTTACGGCATCAGTATGAACTATATAATTAGTTTTAGATAAAATACGATTAGCGTGCCATTCTATCTTTTCTTGATATGCTTCATTTTTCTTTAATCTTTCAAATTCTTGTCTATGATTACCTGTTTTAGCACTTATTCCAGCATCTGTATAATAATCTACAATAGTATAATCTTTAAACTTACAAAATGCTTCTAATCTTTCTTTTTGTTCTGATAAACTAAAACCTTAGCGAGCTTGATCTTCAGTTGAAACTCTCATATAAAGACCACATAATTTCTTTTCTTCCATTAAATCACTCTCCAATCTTCAAAGAAAAAAGGTGTCAAAAGTATTAAAATGCTTAATACTACTGACACCTCTTAAAGTATAAATAATTATAAAATATCTTCTTAAACATCTATTTAACCCCCTTAAATAGACATAAATTCTCTTGATAAACATTCTATCACTTTTTAAAGAAATGTCAATTCTTGTCAAATTAAATACCTTTTAAATAATCTTCTAATTCTGATAGTTTAATCTTTTGAGATAAATTCTTGATATAAATCTCATTAGAATAATT
>CAKPER010000038.1 GCA_934149245.1 uncultured Bacilli bacterium
AAGCAACCTTACAAAGTAATTATACAATACTTTAGAAAAAAAGAAAAGAGTATTGAACTTTGTCAACACTCTGAAAACTATTTAAAGTGAGTTAAATAGTTTAGTTTTCTGCTTCTTCTAACATATTAGTAATAAATATTCCGTATCCTTTTGTACAATCATCTACGACAACATGGGTAACAGCACCTATAATATTATCACCTTGGATTATTGGACTTCCACTCATTCCTTGTACTATGCCACCTGATATTTTTAAAAGTTCGTTATCGGTTACTTCAAATAGCATATTTTTAGTGCTTTTTGTGTCTTTATTAATTTTTAAAATATTGATTTTGTATTCTTTGATTTCTTCACCTTTAGTTACTGTCAGTATGGAGGCTTCACCTGGTTTTATTTCGGATGGCTGTGCTACTTTATATAATTTATTTTGTGGGATAGTAGTTTTGTAAGTTCCGAATATTCCAGACGTGCTATTTTCGGTTATGTTACCAAAAATGTCGTTTGAGTTGTATATAGCGTTTTTTTCACCGGGATTTCCCTCGATGGATGGATTAATACTTGTTACAGTTGATGAATATATTTTACCATCTTTAATTTCTAATTTTTGTCCTGTTGTTTTTTCAATTATTTCATGACCTAGAGCTCCATATATTTTGGAGTTTGGATCTATAAATGTTAGGGTACCAACACCACTAATACTATCTTTGACATATAAACCGGTTTTGTATACGTTATCGTTATCTTGAATTAAAGTTAATTCTGTTTGATATTCTTTATTGGCTCTTAAGTATGATATGGTTACAGTATCATTTCTAGTATCGTCTATGGCATTAATCATTTCTTTAATAGATGAGACTGGTGTTTCATTTATTTTGATTATTTTATCACCTGTTTTTAAATTAGCATTTTTAGCAGGGCTTTCTTTGTTTACTTCGTATGTTCCTACTATTATTACGCCATTGGAATCTAATTCTATACCAATATTTTGACCACCTGCTATTACATAATCTGAATAAGCAAAAACATTTAAAGGTAATATTATGTTTGTTAAAAGAAGCAATAGTAATGTTGCAAGTTTTTTCTTTTTAAACATAAATTACATCTCCTTTTTCTTCTTACAGATTACATTATTATTATTGCTAAAATAAAGATGTAAATACTTATAAATTTATTCCAAAATTATTAATATTTGGTAGTTTATTTTGGGTATAATTTTTATTTTTTAGTTAATATTATAAATAAATATTTTTTAGTATTATGATTTTTCCAATATTTAATTTTTGAAGTGTGTTATATAATTCTTTTGTTACATTTAAATTATAAGTTATTTTTTCATAAAATTCTTTTTTTAAAATAGTTTCATTTTTTAAAATATAATTTAGTTTTGAGCATTCTTCATAGCTAATTATTATATCTATATTATAGCCTTCTTTTAGTTCGATTATATGATCTTTTAGGCAATCTGATACACTTTTAGAATATGCTCTTATAAGTCCACCAGCTCCTAATAATATTTTTCCAAAATATCTTATTACTATACATAAACAGTTATTTAATTTGTTATATTTTAAAACTTGAAGCATAGGAAAGCCAGCAGTTTTACTTGGTTCGCCATCATCAGAGTATTTACTAATGTTATTTATTATGTAGGCATAGCAGTAATGAGTAGCATCTTTATATTCTAATTTGGCTTTTGTTAAGTAATGGTCTACTTTTTTTAAATCATCTACTTGGTATAAAAGACAGATAAATTTAGAATTTTTTATAATAATAGTATTTTGATTATCTTTAACACTTAGCATGATTGGTTCCTTTCTGTTAGTTGAAAATATTTAAAGTAAAAGTTATATTAGTATTAATGTTTTTAGTTATTTTACCAGATATATTTATTTGATATTCACCTGGTTTAGATATGTATTTTTTTATGTTACTAGTTAGTTTGTCGTTATAAAGATATTTATTGCTGTTTTGATATTTTATAGTCATAGATAAATTATTCTTTTTATAGTCTAAATTTTTGGTACTATCATACTTTTTTTGACAGCTAGTATTTTGATTATTTATGTAGCAAGATTTTATTTTTAATTTAAAATTATCTAGTTCATCTTTTCTAAAGTAAGTATTAGTGTTTAAGTTATAGTTTTTAGATGTATAGTCTTTATAATATATAAATGGAGGAATAAGTGGGGACTTATAAGTTTCGCTTACGGTATATTTATCTATTTTTTCATTGTCAAGGAAAAGTTCGTAGTAGAGATTATTATGAGTAGTTTTTATAAAAAGTGGTCCTTTAAAGATTGCTATTAATAGTATTAGTATTAAAATTATTATTAAGTTAATAATTATTTTGGTTTTAAAACTTTCATTATAGTTTGTAATTATATTATTAGTTATACTTTTATTCATAAATACCTCACTTACTGTACTAGTCAATTATATCAAAATATTAATTAAATAGCTATATTTTTTTGATAAAATTGACATTATATTTAGAATATGCTAGACTTTAATTAAGTTAGTTAATGGAGGAATAGATATGTTATTTTTGAATACAGCGTGTGAAAATAGTGCTTTTTTGCAAGCTATTTATATTGTTAAGGAAATTATGAATGTGGCTTTTTTGTTAATTCCTATGGGACTTATTGTGATGATATCTGTTGATTTTTTTCAAGGAGTTATTTCTAAAGAGGATGATTTAAAAAATAATAAGGCTATGAAAATAGCTTTTAAGAGAGTTCTTATGTGTATTGGATTGTTTTTGGTACCAACTATTGTTAATTTAATGATGGGGCTTTTGAGTGATGCATCTATTAATATTTCTATTGATGAGTGTTGGAACAATGCTACACCTAGTAAGATAAAGGTATTTGCTGAGATGGAAAAAAAGCTTATGGCTGCTGAAGAGAAAGAAAGATTAGATAATATTAAGAAAAATATGAAAAGTGATCCTGAGATTGAGAAAAAAACTATTACCGATGGTAGTAGTGATAATAATTCTTCTAATGGAGCTGGTGCTGGTATAAGTAATAGTAATAATACTGATTCTTCAGATGTAGTTGATAGTAGTGAAGTATCTGCTACAGCACAGGAATTTATTAATTTATTGGATAAATATTCTGATTATATAAAAAATAATAGCAAACACTTTAAAAACAGCAATAGAAATAATCCAACTACTTTTGGTTCAGTTAAAAGTAGAGTTAATAATGGTGGTAATGTTAATGTAAATTGTGTTTCACCTGCTATGTGGGGATTACGTAAAATGAAACTCATCAATAGTAACTTTTATAGTACTACAAACGGAGTTTTCCATGGTTCAACTACTGGAAAATTTAATAAAAAATTAACTAAAATTACTAATTTAAAGGATAAATTGGTTAAAAATGCTGCTAAAAATGATCTTTTAAAACCTGGCGATATAATAGCAGCCAGAGATTTTAATCATACTTTTGTTTATGCTGGTTATAAAAAAGGAAAAGTTTATGTATATGAAGCTGGTGGAAATGCTAAAGGTAAAGGATATGGAAACATTGGTTGTGGTCCATTTACAGTTGGACAATATAATAAAATTAAAATAGCTAGTATACTTAGGTGGAATGATTAAATTTTATAAAAAAACTCAGTATTTAGTTTATTTCTAAGTATTGAGTTTTTTGGTACTAATATTAATTATTTTCATCTTTTTTTGTTATTTCAGATAAGGTTACACCAAGAGATGCTATATTTTGTAGTTCTGAAGGAATTACTATTTTTGTAGATTTTCCATCAGCTACTTTTTCCATTGCTTCTAGACTTTTTAAGGCTATTACAGATTTATCAGCTTTAGCACTTTTTAAAAGTTCTATTCCCTTAGCTTCGGCTTCTTTTATTTTGAGTAACGCTTCAGCTTCTCCTTCAGCTATTCTTATTTTGGATTCTTTATTAGCTTCAGCTCTAAGAATTGCACTTTCTTTCTCACCTTCGGCAATTAGAATGCTAGATTTTTTTTCACCTTCAGCTTGAAGAATTTTTTCTCTTCTTTCACGTTCAGCACGCATTTGTTTTTCCATGGCTTCTTGAATATCACGAGGTGGAATGATGTTTTTAACTTCAACACGATTAATTTTAATTCCCCATGGATCAGTTGCTTCATCTAATATAGAACGCATTTTAGAATTGATTATATCTCTTGATGTTAGAGTTTGATCAAGTTCTAACTCTCCTATTAAATTTCTTAATGTAGTTGCAGTTAAATTTTCAATAGCATTAATTGGATTATCTACTCCATAAGTAAATAATTTAGCGTCTGTTATTTGAAAATATACTACTGTATCTATTTGCATTGTAACATTATCTTTGGTAATTACTGGTTGTGGTGGGAAATCTTTTACAATTTCTTTTAAAGTTACAATTTCTCTTACTTTATCTATGAAGGGAACTAGAAAATGTAATCCATTATCCCAGGTTTCATAGTAAGAACCTAATCTTTCTATAATATATCTTTTTGCTTGTGGTACTACTTTTATGCATGGTATGATGAAAATTACCACTAATATTAGTAAAATTATTAATATTGGCATATATTATTCCTCCCATCTTTTGACTTTTAATTTTACGCCATCTATCTTAAGTATCTTTACTTTGTCTCCTATTTTTAAGTTTTCTTTTGATACTGCCGACCAAATTTTTCCATCAACTTTTACTTCCCCTATTTTTAATTCTGTTATATCATCTGTTACTATACCTTTCATTCCAATAACTCTATCGAAATTGGTTTTTTCTTTTTTTACTAATTTTTTTTCTAGAGTAGTTCTAGTTGTTATTAAAAGAATTATTCCTATTATAACAAATGCTGCAAATTCTAGCATAAAGTTATCTATTATTAAAGATATAGCAAGTGCTACTAAGGCACTAATAACAAACCAAATACTTACTAATTGGACTGTTATAGCTTCTATAAAACCTAGAAATATAACTATTCCTAGCCAAAAATATGTCATGACTTTCAACTCCTATTAAATTTTTTTGTTTTTTTAGTATATTTTATAATTCGTTATTCATAATGGCAACTAGTATATTAGTTATAGCAAGTTTACCATAACTATATGTTACACCACCTTGCTGGTAAGCTATGTATGGGGCTCTTATGGGGCCATCACATGATAATTCTATTGATGAGCCTTGAACGAATGTTCCTGCTGCCATTATTACCTTATCTGTGTATCCGGGCATATCCCATTCTACAGGGATAACATTTGAATCTATGGGGCTAGATGTTTGTATTAATTGGCAATACTTTATTAATTTATCTTTATTTTTAAATATTATATTTTGAACGATATCTGCTCTAGTGTCGTTATATTTTGGTTCAACTTCAAAGCCGTTTTTTTCCATAATATAGCTTGTTAGAATGGCTGTTTTAAGTGCACTTGCAACTATACTTGGAGCCATAAATAATCCTTGCATAATGCTTTTGTTAAGACCTAGTGAAGGTCCTACTTCCTTATCTTCACCAGCAACATTTAATCTAGAGGCACATAATTTAATTAAATCAGCCCTTCCTACGATATATCCACCGTTTGGAGCAAGGGAGCCACCTAAATTCTTTATAAGAGAGCCTACTACAATATCAGCTCCATACTCTGTTGGCTCAGTGGTACTTACAAATTCGCAATAACAATTATCAATCATAATAATTATATTTTTATCAATATTCTTAATGAATTTGATTACTTGTTCTAACTTTTCGTTGGTAATACTTTTTCTGGTTGAATATCCTTTGCTTCTTTGAATTTCTATTAATTTTATTTTAGAACTAGTGATTACTTCTTTTATTTTATCATAGTCAAAATCATTATTTATTAAATCTATTTGTTGGTATTTTATTCCAAAGTTTATAAGAGATGATTGGTTTTCTACTAGTCCTATTACTTCATCTAAAGTATCGTATGGTTTTCCTGTTATGGAAAGCATGATATCTCCTGGTCTTAGACAAGCCCAAAGTGCAGTTGAGATAGCATGGGTTCCAGATATAAATTGACATCTGACTAAAGCATCTTCGGCTTTGAAAATATCAGCGTATATTTTTTCTATTTTATCACGTCCATAATCGTTATAGCCATAGCCAGAAGTTGTATTAAAGTCCGTTTCAGTTACGTTATATTTTTGAAAAGTCTCTAAGACTTTCTTGCTATTATAATATTCTATATCATCTATTTTAGAATAGATATCTTTTAAATTATTTTCTGCATCTTTAATTGTATCTTCAATATTTTGATTTATCTTTTGCATAAACAGTCACCTCTAATGATATTATTATACTATATGTTTTTATAAAAGAAAAGAATGATTGCTCATTCTTATAAATAATTATCTCTTATTATTCTAAAAAATCTTGGTCCAGTTTTTAATACTAAAATTAGTCCTATTATTAGTGCTATATATCCTTGGTAACCAAATCTACTAGTTCTGACACTTGTAGGAGTAAAGAAATCATAATATAAATCCATTTTGTCTCCTACTTTAAGATCTGTTCTACTTGTATCTACAGTTGCTGTATAATCTGCTCTATTAGCATTATAAGATAAATTGACAGATACTGCAGCAACATTTCCATTAGCATCAGTACTAGTTTTTACTCCAGTTACAGTTCCTTCAGCTTTTATAATATTTAATTTGAGGTTATTATCTCTTACTAATAAAGCACCTAATACGGTTAGAACAACTCCAATAATACAAATAATCATTACACCAATATTTAAGTCTTCTTTTTTACTTTCAGTCTTGCCCATTTTATTCCATCCTTTCCTTCTAGTATAATTATATCATAATAATAATAATAATCAATCTTTTTTTGAATTTCTAATTTTATTGAGAAGACAATATATTTTGGCTATTATCAGAAAAAATTAAAACTTATTAACAAAGAAAGTTAATTTAATTTTAATTTTTGACCAGGATAAATTAAATTTTTATTTTTTATGTTATTTAAAGAAAGTATTTTAGATATAGTTGTATTATTATTTTTAGCTATTTTAGATAAAGTATCATTCTTTTTGACAATATAATAATTTATTTTATTTTTAGAAGCTGGAATTATAAGCTTCTCCCCTACTCTAATTAGATTGGGATTTTTGATATTATTTATTTGTGCTAATTTTTGATAAGATATGTTATAACTAGCAGCTATTTTGGATAAGGTATCATTCTTTTTTACTGTATAGGTAATGTTTTTAGTAGATGTTTCTTTTTTTAAGGTATTATTTATGATAGCTTGGATTTTTTCATAATTATAGCCTGATTCTTCTAGGGCTTTTTTTCGATTTAAACCATTACCCCATTTACCGTTTAAAACTTCGCCTACTATTTCTTGAATAGTTTTAGTTGACCTTTTACTTTCTTGATTTAAGATATTATTTAGCATATTATTTTTATCGACTTTAGTTTTAATTCCTTTAATTGTAGCTGTACTGGTATATTGCCAAATATCGTAAGAAACTTTAATGTTAGGAAGTGTAGTACTGTATTTAGCACACCAAATTGAATAGTTATTATCTTTAATTTTTTTGCTATCTAGATGTTTATTAAACCAATATTCGTTAGCGTATACTCCTGCTTTATATCCGAGGCTAGTTATTTCTTTACAAAAAATTAGAGCATAATTTGTTAAAGTATCTGAACCAAGATAAGTATTTTTTTCTTCTTCCATATCTATATAAACGCAAAATGGTTTTTTAGGTAAGTTAGTTATTAATCTTTTGGTATGTTCAATTTCACTTTGAATACTTTCACTTCCTTGAAGATTTTTAGCATACGAGTATATATATACTGCATAAGGAATATTATTTTCTAGGCAGCCATATACATTTTTGAAAAAATTTTTATCATCTTGACTTGTTATATTATCACCATAACCTAGACGGATTATCGCAAAATCAACTTCTACTTCTTGCCAATTAATATCTTGCTGGTGGTAACTTATATCAATACCAGTTATAAAAATCACTCCTTTCACTAATAGTTTATGTGCTAGTGTTTCTTTTTCGTGTGCATATAAACAAAAAAAGAGCTATTACTTATTTTTTCGTACTAGTCTCTTTTTAGGCGTAAAATCTTGAATGATATCTATATAATTTTTTCTTTCTAACAGTTGTTCTTTTAATTGAGTAAAATCTGAAATGTTATCTAATTGATATTTATTTTTGTGCAAGGCATCTAATAAGCTATCAAATTTTATAATACCATTTATAATATGAGAGGAATTTTCAAATTTTTCTCCTATTAATTTTCCGTTATATACTAATTTATAATTTAGACTTTTTATACTTATGATGTTATCAATAATCATATCTTCTTTTAAAATATAATTATTTTTTTTGTACTCATCTATTTTTATAAATGGATAGAAGTTAAATCTTTGAACTATCATGCTTGGAATATCATCAGGATTTTTGGCTATTAATTCATAGATGTTGATATTTAGAAGCTCAACTAACTCATCTATGGTAATAATGTTTTTCTCTATATCTTCTTTAGTATATAACTTTCTTGGGGTTAACATATCTACTGTTGCATATTTTTCTTCTGTCTTTTTCTCTTGCATTTTTTATTTCTCCTTTTTTATATGCATATTATAATAACACATTTTAAAAAAAAAGATAAGTAAAATGCCTATTTTATTGCTTTTTTTAATGATTTATTTTTATTAGCTGAAGAAGTTGCTAATTTTTCTAGTAAATCTTTAATATATCCAGTTTGTTTTATGGCAGCTATTCTTTGGTTTTGTTCTTTTAATTGTCTGATTTGTTTATCTGATAGAGGAATATATCCAGCGCTGTTAGGACAATCTAGTCGATTTAATTGAAGAGAACTATCGGGATAAATATTGTTCATTCCATGATGATTGTTTTTTTCTAAGATATTTATTTTTCGCATTTTTAAATCGTTTAGTTTTTGATGTAAGCATTTTATGTTGTAAAGTGTTGGGATTATTAATCTTTTAATATCCTTATAATAAATATTATTGCTTTCATCTAGTTTGATATCTAGAGTTGTTATATATTCTTTTATGCTATTAGTATCTTTTTTGGCAATTTTATCTATTATTTCCAATAATAATAGACACTTGTTTTGTAATATGGATATGTAGTTTTTTAAATATTTTAAATATTTTTCTTCTTCTATTTCTTCTGGGGTTAGAGAATGAATTCTACTAGATATTTCTATAGCTTCTTTAAGATCAAATACGTGCATTTTACTTATAAAGTTTTTTTCTTCTTCAAATTCTCTTTCTAAATATTTATTTAATATAGCAATCATAATTTGGGGATTAAGATAAATATTGTTTTCTTCTTCAACACATTTTGAGATGATATTTGGAATTTTTTTCATTACTGCCTCCTACTACTTAATAACTTGAAATTCTTTTTCCTAGGTTATTATAACATAAAAAGCTAATAATAAATAAGTATTTTGTTAAAATAAAAAAATATTTTAATAAAATGGTATTAAAATACTTTTTATGAATTGTTATATTATCTTCTTTTTGGTCGCTCATTATTTAGAGAATCTACAAATTCATCGTATTTTTTCTGATAATCTCTAGCAAGTTCTCCAAACTCTGGACCGGTTGTGTTAAAATTTATCTTTATTTCACTTCCTATAGAATTTGTGGCTCTTACTCCGGAGAAAGTTCCTCCTAACATAGATTTTATAGAATAATACCTAGATACTCCAATGCTTTCGTGTGGTAAAAATTTTAATAAATCGTTTAGAACTTGTTTAAATAAAGCTAATTCATGTTCTTCAGTTATTCCTAAATTTAGATGTCTTTCAAAGTCTCTAGCTGGTACATAAATATCTAGAGTACACATATCTTGACCGTCTATTTTGGTATTTAAGAATTCCATTTTTCCATGAACTGTTAGAGAATCTGAGAGTATTTGAGTTAAATATTCCATAATAAGATTTGATCTTTTTATAGCTAAATCTTGAGCTTCATTTTTTTGCATATTAATTCCTTCTTTCTTTTTATTATAATAAAATTACAAGCTTAGTAATTTTA